>CAYMVT010000001.1:0-29136 GCA_964394325.1 uncultured Candidatus Peribacteria bacterium
AAAAAAAGGCACCGGCCGGATTCGAACCGGCGAACCAAGGCTTTGCAGGCCTGTGCATTAGACCACTCTGCCACGGTGCCAGATTGTCCCGTATAAAACAGGACAAAAACAGTATATAAAAGAATGAATATTTATTATTCCTGTCAATCAAGACCTTCATCTTCTATATCTTCTCAAGAGTATTGTTTTTTATATATTTCTCAAACAGGTAGTAACCTACCAATAATTACATTTGATTTTAGGTCAGACAATTCATCAATAGATCACTTCGTTGAACTATCAACCATACTCCTCATTGTCTCTTGGAAAGATGCAGAACTTAACCAAGATTTAGATTCTTTCACAACCTGAGTAAGACCAAGTGCCAACCTTTCTCAAGTAGCCTTCTTTAATCAATTCTTTTCTAGATCTTCATTAACTTTTACAAATTCCTCATAATTTACAACTCATCCAGGGATGAAAGTGCTATCACCAGTATCCTCTATCAAAATTTTTGAAAACAATTGTTTAACAATGATTTCCATATATTTATCGTTTACATCTTGTCATTGAGAAGTAAAGACTTTTTTGATCTCTCTAACGATATACTTTTGAGCTTCCAAATCTCATACTATTCACTTATACTCTCTAATATCAAGCGCACCAGTAGATAGGACCTGTCATTTAAAAACGGAAGCTCAGTCCTTTACTTTAAAAGATGTTCAACCTGTAAGAGATTTTTTGTATTTTTTGACAACTCACAGAACAATATTATCCTTATTTATTTTTTCTATTTTTCACTCATTTTGAACTTTTAATTTACTTCTTCATTTCATAGCAAATACTCATCACTTTTTTAGATAATCTCATTTTTTCACACATATAGTATATCATTTTTTTACAATATATGT
This sequence comes from uncultured Candidatus Peribacteria bacterium, assembly GCA_964394325.1. Taxonomy (GTDB): domain Bacteria; phylum Patescibacteriota; class Gracilibacteria; order Absconditabacterales; family Absconditicoccaceae; genus CAYMVT01. The sequence continues at coordinate 891 of CAYMVT010000001.1, forward strand.
ATGCATTTCAGGTTCTGAAATGATTTGTGCTTCCAATAATTTTCATGTTTCATTAATTTTCAATACTCAATCAAATGGTGCTACTATTGCGCTGTTTTTGGGCTTTCTAACCTCAAACAATTCTTCAATCCTTTTGATACCTTGAGTCATATCTCACTCTGAAGTAGCAACTCATCAACCATGAAATGTTCTCATAGTAAGTTGAGTACCAGGTTCTCATATAGACTGAGATGCTATAATTCCAACTGCTGTTCATATATCAATTAATTGTCTTTTTGCTAGATCCATACCATAACAAGACCTACAAACACCAGCTTCAACTTTACAAGTCAGAGGTGATCTTACTTTTATAAAATCATTTCAATTTTCAATTATCTTTTTTACATATGATCTTTGTATAATTTCTCATTTTTTTATAATCATTTTTCATTTTTTATCCTTGATATCCTCCATCAACATCCTTCAATAAATCATGTTTTCAAAGCTTTCACCTCTTGCTGTAGCATCATCTTTAGAAATTATTATACCAGCATCTGTTCCACAATCGTCTTGTTTTACTACAATCTCTTGAGATGCATCTACCAATCTCCTTGTAAGATAACCTGATTCAGCTGTTCTCAATGCAGTGTCAGCTTTTCATTTTCTTGCTCAATGAGCAGCAATAAAATATTCTATAGGAGAAAATCATTCTATCAAAGAAGATTTTATAGGTAGTTCAATAATTTCTCAGGAAGGAGAGGCTACAAGTCACTTTATACCTGATAACTGATTTAGCTGAGACCAGTTTCATCTAGCACCAGAATCAATCAATGCATATATATCATTTCAATGTTTATAATAATCTTTTATAAGTTTTTCTACTTGAGACTTAACCTCAGACCAAATACTTACTATTAATCTGTGTTTTTCTTCGTCTGATAAAAATCATTTAAACCAATAGGTATGTATTTTTTTCACATTTTCATCTCATTCAACCAATAAAGATTGTTTTTCTGGAGGAACAATCAAATCAAATATATTAATACTTACAGCTGACATTGTAGCAAACTTAAATCACCAATCTTTAATAGCATCAGCTACTCTAACTGCTTCTTCTCTTCAATACTCATCATAAACTCTATCCAAAATTAATTTTAAGTCTTTTTTTCATACTACTCTATCCACAAGCCTAATCTTTTCAGGGAGAATGCTATTGAACAAAACTCTTCAGACCATAATCTTTTTTGTTTGTCAATCATAAGAAAAATTAATCATATCTCTAACCTTCAAGTTTCACAAAAAATAAGAATTAAGAACATCCTCTACAGAATTATAATTACCAACTGGTGTAGGGTCAGACAACTGATCGTTTGTAAGATAATAAAAACCCATAACCATATCTTGAGTATGAGTAATAATAGGATCTCAAGATGCAGGAGATAAAATATTTTTATCAGAAGAAATTGTCTCTCTAGCTTCTTTTTGTGCTTCTTCGGATAAAGGAAGATGAGCAGCCATCTGGTCTCAATCAAAGTCAGCATTAAAAGCAGGACAAACCAATGGATGTATTCTTATGGTTTTACCAGGCATCAAACGAATTTTAAATGCTTGTATTCAAAGCCTGTGTAGTGTTGGAGCACGATTTAGCATCACATATTTATCTTTTATTACCTCTTTTAAGGTTTTTAATGCAATTGGATCTTCTCATTTAATTAACTTTTCTGCTTGTTTAGGTGTATGTACTATATTATTCTTTATTAAACTTGATATGATAAAAGGAGTAAAAATTCTCACAGCAATATAAATAGGTAAACCACACTCATCAAGCTTTAGATCCGGTCAGACAGTGATTATAGATCTACCAGAATAATCCACCCTTTTTCATAAAAGATTTTTCCTAAAGATTCATTCCTTACCAGAAAGCATGTCAGTCAAAGATTTGAACACCTTCATACCTGCTCATTTACCTAATGAATCCTTTTCTCATACTATCAAATTATTTACAGATTCTTGTAGTAATCTAATTTCATTCTTTTTGATCACATCTGGCATACCAGCCTTTATCATTTTTTCAAGCCTCAAATTTCTCATCAAAACTCTCCTGTAGTAAAGATTTATATCAGAAGAAGCAAATTTACCTCACTCCAACTGCACTACAGGCCTTAGGTCTGGAGGCATTACAGGTAAATATTTCAAAACAGACCATTCTGGTCTTACTCAACTTATATATAAATTTATCAAAAGTCTAAGTCTCTTAAATGCTTTTTCTCTTTTTGCTCATTTTAGTGTTCTAAATTCAGCCAAAATATCTGTAATCTGTTTTTGTAGATCTATTTTTTCAAGTAGATGCAAAATAGCATTTGCTCAAGACTGAAAATTAAATATGCCCTCGTATTTATAAAATATATTTCTATAATCACTTTCTAATATTGTTGATCATACTTTTAGATTAGACAATATCGATTTTATTCTACTGTATTCTTTTTCTAATTCTTTTTTGTTCTCAGAATAAACCCTTTCTATTTCTTCTTTTTTTGCTGAGTATTCTTGAGTTGATTTGGAATTAAGTTTATCCAATTCTTTCATTTCATCTTTATAGTATTTTTCAAGATCGCTTATTTTCGCTTCAAAATTTTTATCCAACGAAGCAATAGCATTTTTTTTCTGTTTTTTATCATAATCTACTACTATATATTTTACAAAATACAATATTTTTTCTATCTCTTTTACAGAGATGTTAAGTAACAAACCTACTCTAGAAGGAGTGGCTTTTACATACCAAATATGTACTACTGGAGACGCTAAATTTATATGACCCATTCTTTCTCTTCTTACCCTTGCAGTAGTAACTTCTACTCAACATTTTTCACATACGATATTTTTGTATCTTACTCATTTGTATTTACCACAGCTACATTCAAAATTCCTAACTGGTCAAAATATTGCCTCACAAAAAAGTCATCATTGCTTTGGCTTTCCTGTCCTATAATTTATCGTATCAGGAGAAGTTACAGCTCATTTGGACCAGGTCTTAATGTCTTCTGGAGATGCCAGTTTTACCATTAAACCATCAAATTTTTTATTTACCATTAGTAGTATTAAATGTTAGATTTTAAATTAATTCTTAATATCTGGTAATTCAAAGTTTAAAATTATACAAAGTAGTTTATCTTTTAGTAAAGCTAAAAATTCAAAACTAATAACTAATTTTCATCAATCTCTCAGAAATCTTCTAGTTCTTGTATAACAGTATCCATTATCTCTTGCCTTTCTTCAGTTCTGACATCAGACTCATCTGTAGTAGCTTTAATCTCTGGTTGTGAAGTGGTTATTCATTTCAATCATAAATCAGCAATCTTTTGAATTCTTTCTTGGTTTGTTTTTCTAATTTCTTCTTTTGTTAGTCAATATATATTTTGTGATAATCATTTGAGCACATAAACCAAAAGATTGAAAGATTCAGGTAATCAAGTAACCTTTATAGGCATTCATTTAATTATGCTTTCATATGTTCTATTTCTTCATACAACATCATCGGATTTGATTGTAAGCATTTCCTGCAAGGAATAAACTGCTGAATAAGCTTCCAAAGCCCAAACTTCCATCTCACCAAATCTTTGTCAACCTTCTCTGGCTTTTCATCAAAGTGGCTGTTGAGTAATCAAAGAATATGGTCATACACTTCTTGCGTGTATTTTGTCATCTACCATATGAACAAGTTTCAACAAATTCATATAACCAACAGTTACACGATTGTCATATTTTTTTCATGTTCTTCAATCATACAAATCCATTTTTCAGTCTTCAGGTAATCAAACTTCCTTCAATAACTCTTTGATTGCTTCAGGTCCAAAGTTAGAAAACAAAGGAATAGCAAATTTCATTCACAAAGTCTGTGCTATCAGTCATAATTGTGTTTCCAAAACTTGTCATATATTCATACGAGATACAACTCACAAAGGATTTAATATTATATCCAAAGGTTGACCATCTTTTGTAAACGGCATATCTTCCTCTGGAACAACTGTAGCTATAATTCACTTATTTCAGTGTTTACCTGCTAATTTATCTCAAACCTCAATTTTCCTTGTAGAAGCTACATAAAGTTTTATTTTCTTTTTTACTCAAGCTGAAATGTTATCTCATTTTTGGGCATCCAAAGTAATAACATTAACTACTTTTCATTCGCTTCATGAAGGCATATAAAGAGAGGTGTCTTTATAACTTTTTGATTTATCACCAAATATAGCTTGTATCAGTTTTTCTTCTGGTGATAGGTCTCACTCTCATTTTGGAGTTATTTTTCCTACCAAAATATCTCATCATTTTACAGTAGATCATATTCTAGCAACACCATCTTCATCCAAATTTGTAAGTTTTGACATAGAAACTCAAGGGATGTCATTTGTTGTTTCTTCAACACCTAGTTTGGTTTCTGCAACCTCTACTTCATACTCTTCTATATGTATAGATGTAAGTTCATCGTCTTTTACTAATCTTTGGGAAATTATAATTGCATCTTCATAATTATATCACTCCCAAGACATAAAAGCAACCCTCAAGTTTTTACCAAGAGATATTTCACCGTTAACTATAGAAGGTCATTCTGCTAAAATATCTCATTTTTGTACAGTTTGACCTAAACTTGCCCTAGGATATTGATGTAAAACACTTTTTTGATTTGATTTTTTGAATGTAGTTATTTGATATTCTTTTTTTCATAAGTTTTTGTAATCTACTTTTATTCTTTTTCAATCTACATAAACCACTTGTCAGTCATCTTCAGCCTTGATCACAGCATAAGTCATCTTGGCAATATCACCTTCTAATCAAGTTCAAACTAATGGGGCCTCTGGTTTGATCAAAGGCAATGTCTGTCTTTGCATGTTTGTACCCATAGCAGACCTCACTGCATCATCATATTCTACAAAAGGTATCAGTGCAGTATTTGCACTCAAAACTTGAGCAGGGTTTACATCTACATGAGTAATATCATTTACATGAAATATTTCCATATTTGTAAAATGTCTTGCTGCAACTCTTTTTTCTAAAATATTTCTATGTTCATCTATAGGGACAGTAACATCAGCAATAATATATTTTTCATCATATTCTGGAGAAATATATTCAATTTCATCTGATAAGAAAGGTCTTACAATTATTACTTCTTCTTTTCACAATGCTGTTTCTATTTTTTTTGCTTTATTTTTATCAATCAGTTCTCAGTCCTTAACCAATACCTTTCATTTTTTATCTGTAATATCTAAATCAGCTATTTTGTTAACAATATTAGATACGTCAGATTTTACTTCGTTTTTTACTTTGACTGCAGGTGTCTCCAAAAATCAATCCTCATTTATCTTTGAGTACAATGTCTGATATATAACCAATCAAATATTTTGTCATTCTGGAGTTTCTATAGGACATATTCTTCAATAATGACTTTGATGAATATCTCTAACTTCAAATGTTGTTGTTTCTCTCTTTAATCAACCAGGTCAAAGAGCTGTTATTCTTCTTTTGTGTTCAATATCAGATAGTGGATTTATCTGGTCCAAAAATTGTGAAAGCTGACTAGTAGCAAAAAAACTTTTAATAGAATTATCAATTATTTTAAAATTAACCAAATCAGTGATTTTAATTTGCTCATCAAGATTTAATATACTAAGTTTTCATTTAACACTTTTTACAAATTTTCTAACAACAGGCTGTAAATGAGAAAACAAAACTTCTCACATTGTTCTAATTCTTCTGTTTGACAAATGATCAATATCATCTATATAATATCACCTTTTCTTGTTAGCTAAATTCATAAGATACTTCAAAGATTCTATGAAGTCTTCTGAATCAAATAAATTTGAACCCTCATGATCAAAAGGTTTGTTAATACCAAGCTTTGCATTAATTTTTCTCCTTGCTATTCTACCAAGAAGTATTCTGTCATAAGAAAGAAAAAGCGATCTTATGTAATCCAAAGCACTTTCAGGATCTATTATTTCTCAAGGCCTTATCTTATTGTATATAAAAACAGCTGCGTCCAAAGCATCTATTGTAGTATCTTTTTCCAAAGTATATCATATATAATCAAAATCTTCTTCGTCCAAAACAGATTTGAATGCTTCTTTGATACTTTCATTTGTTTCATAACCAAACACTCTCAATAGTGCTGTTACTGGAAATTTTCTGGATTTGTTTATCCTTACTACGACATTCCCAGCACTTTCTGTAAACACTTGAATCCAAGATCAAGTTTCTGGAATAATTTTGAAAGAATAAGAATAATCTTTTTTGGAAAAATAATAAAATATTCAATAAGATCTAACAATTTGAGAAATGATCACTCTTTCTATTCAATTAATAATATAAGAACCCCGTTCAGTCATCAAAGGCATAGTCCCGATATTAACTCTCTTATTGAAAATTACAGAGTTTGTTTGATTGTTTATCAACTTAACTTTACCTGAAATTATTCATCAATATGTCATCTCTCTTCTTTTGCAAACTTCAACATTTTCATAAGGAGGTCAAATTTTCAAATCAGAGACTGTAAGTTGCAATTTTTCTCATGCAATATCACTTATTGGACAAAATTCATCAAACAATTTATTCAGATAAAAATTAACAAATTCGTCGAATCACTTTTTTTGAGTTCATAATAAGTCTGGGAATCAAGTAAAATTTTTTGATTGTCAAAGAAAATATCTTCAATGTTTTTGTCAAAAATTTTTAATTTCAGTTTTTTTCGACATGTTTGTTAAGTTAATATTAAATTTATAAATAACACAAAAACAACCCTAAACTAAAAGGGTGTTTTAGTAACAATATATTATTAGTGCAAATATGTTGAACAAAAAAATAATAGCATATTTTCGTGCCTTATTAAAAAACAAAAAATTATTGCTTTGAAACTGTTAGTTTATGTCTACCTTTTGATCTCCTGTTTTTTATAACATTCCTTCATGTCCTAGTAGACATTCTACTCAAAAATCAATGTAATCTTTTTCTCTTCAACCACTTATATTTTCTAACTCTGTTTAATTTTGAAGCCATATTCCAAAAATTAATTTCTAAAAACCCACAAAAAAACTACTTTATATAAACAATCAAACCAAGCTCTCTAGCTCTTGAAATAGCTTTACGTATTTTTTTTTGCTGCCTTACAGTATTTCAAGTAAACCTCCTAGGTTTTATATCTCCAAATCTTGTAATATATTTTCACAAAAGACTTGTAGATTTCCAATTAATCAAATACTCATTTTCCTTATTAAAATAAGCTTTACTCATTTTACAAATATCAAATTTAAAATGTAAATTCTACTACTCTACTTGTTGTTCATCCTCACTTGATTGTCAATCTCAATCTGATTCTGATTGATCATCTTGCTGTCCAGTTGTTCTCTTTGGAGTTAAAATCAACAAATCATTCATTACAACCTCAGTAATAATTCTTGGTTTTTCTTCTCATTCAATTTCAACCTTTCTATTGTGAAGATAACCTCTCAAATAAACCTTTTTTCATTTTCATAAAATATTTTGGACTCTCTCTGCCATTTTTCACCAAGCTGCAATCTTATGATACTGAACTTCTTCTCTTTGTTCTCCATCTTTTGTCCTCCAAACTCTTCTTGTTCATAAATTAAAAATTGCTAACTGTTGTCAGTTGTTAGCTTCCTTAACAATTGGATCATTTCCAACCCATCATATCATTATAACTTCATTAACACTTCTCATTCATCCAGCCATTTTATAATACAATTTAAATATATAAATATTTAGATTTTTCAAACTAAGTTATTTTTGGACAGAGTCCAGTTCCTTAAATGCTTTTTCATTTTCTTGTTTTTTCCTTTCTTCTTCAGATTCTTCAAACATTTTGTTCACTTCATGATATTTGAGATACTTTTCTTCAGGTCTCAATTTGTAAACAAAGAATCTTAATATTTTCTTTTTTAATCTAAGTTTTTGATTCAAATCACTTACCAAAGAAGGATCTGATTCAAAATAGATTGACAAAAAGTAAGCAGTATCATATCATTTAATTGTATAAACAAGATCCAACATTCATATTTCATCTTTTTCTGCAATAGTTTTTCAAAGCATTTCCTCTATTTCACCTATAAATTTTTGAGTATCTTCTTTTTTCATTTTTGGATCTATCAAAACAACTAACTCATATCTATTCATAATAAATCATCACTTAAAGTATTTAAATTGTAGTATTTTTTAGTTTTTACTTTGCAAAATATAGATTTTGATATTTTTAGGAAACAATTGAGCAAAAATTCAACAAAGTTAAATTTCAACTCTATTCTTGATTTTTGATTATATACTATATCTCCTAGATTTTTCAAAAACAAATCAATCAGGTAAAATGTCTTTAACTTTTTTTGAATCATCTCTTATATAAGGCTGCTCAAATAATACATTTTCAGCAAAATACTTGGATAGCTTTCATTGAATAATACTATCTATCACATTTTCAGGTTTTCAAGATTCTTTAAGCTCTTCTCTATACTTATCTTTTAGCTTGTTAATAATATCATCTGGAATATCTTCAGTATTTATATAATCTGGATTCATAGCTGCTATCTGCAAGGCAAGTTCTTTGGCAGATTCCTGGAAATCTCATCCAGAATAATAAACTATAGCAATAACTTTGTCTCAAGGGTGAGTATACACAAAACAATTACCTTTGTCAACAAAAACATCCAATAACTTTATATTTTCTCAAATTTTTCATATATATTCTTTCAATAAAGGATTGATATTATTTTCCAAAACATCAGAACCAATATCTTCAATTGATTCTGCAAAATCTAAATTTTCAAACAGTACTTTTAACAATTCCTCAGCCAAATTATGAAATTCTTGGCTCTTACCAACAAAATCAGTCTCACAAGCAAGTTTAATTCAAACATTTTTTCAATCTTTACTAATAACTTTAACAATTCATTGATTAGTTTCTCTGTCAGCTTTCTTAGCTGCTTTCATTGCACCTTTTTCTTTTAGATACTCATAAGCCTTATCTAAATCTCATTTAGAGTTTTCTAACGCCTCTTGACAATCCTTGAAAGGTGCTTTTGTTTGATCTCTAAGTTTCTTCAATAATTTTAGGTCAGCCATTAGAATTAAATTAAATTTTAAAGTAATAAAGAACTGCAATGTAAATATTTTAATCTTTATTAATATTCCCTATTTTTCTCCTTAATTTTATGATTTAAATAGCATCTTTAATATTTTTTAAGCATAAACTAAATCCGCTATTTTTGCTCTTCATCAGAAGTTACATCAAAGATATCAACTATCCATCATCATATTCAGTAAAAAAATGGAAGCACAATTTTATCAGATTTGATAGTATAAAATCATTCATATGCTTGTTTTACAAAAAAGACAAATATTCAAAGCATCACAAACAAAATAATTATAGGTACAACCCTCAAATATGGTACAAACACCATAAAAGCACTAACAACTATAAGCATAATAAATACTGCCCACCATCACAAAGCCTGTTTCATATGATATTGTTCATATTTTCAAAGTTTTTTATTATTTATTCATATTATTATTCAAAGCAAAAAATACATCAAAACAGCTTTTTTTCTTTCAACAGAAGAAGGAACATAATCTTCACTAATAAGACCTTCTATTTCTACATCTTTTTTTTTTGACATAATTAATTTTACTTTAAGATATATTCCATAATAGACTTCAAGCTTCTATAAGAATTAACATTAGAAACAATCAAATTTTCATCGCTCCAGTATCTATCAAAATCAGTAGAAGATATGACAATATTATCAACTCATGCCTTTTCTGCCTCATCAACAAAATTAGAAAGAAAAACACCATCTACAATTATAACTAGACTAGGTTTTTGCTTAAGATTCCTAACTCACCCATAAATAAGCTTAAGTTTCATAAGCTTTCTTTTTTTAGATAACTTTTCTTTCTTGGTCAAAGACGCAAACTCGCTAGATTCCATAAAAGAAGAAAGATCAACCATAGAATCTATTCTTCATTTCAAAGTATCAAAATTAGTAAGCACTCCTGCTGGAACTTTATAATTCATATAATGAATTCATTGTCACTCACACAATTGACTTATCTCATCTCTCAAAACTCACTTTTCAGATATAACTAATATATCTCATCATTCATTTTTCATATTTTGAACTTTCTGTTTTGCAGATTCAAGCTGATTTACAATAAATTCAGGATTTATCAAAACCATTCAATCAACAACATCCGCCCAATACTTACTAGTTTTTGGATGAGCAAACTTTTTTAATGTTCAAACATACATCTTATCTGATAAAACAGCATCAGTTGTAATTCCCATACATATTTAGTTTTAAATGTGTAAATAACTATTTCAAAGTAATTGTAGCTCAAGCTTCTTCAAGCTTAGCTTTTATTTCTTCTCATTCTTCTGGTTTTGCTCACTCCTTCACAATAGTAGGAGTTTTTTCTACAATCTCCTTAGCTTCCTTCAAACCTAATCATAAAACTTCTTTGATAACTTTAATTACTGATATTTTTTGCTGACCAATTTCTGTCAACTCTACATTAATAGTATCAGAAGATCATTCTCATTGTCACTCACCTCAAGCAGCTCCTCCTCATCATACAGCTACTGCAGCTGCAGATACACCAAATTCTTCCTCCAAAGCTTTCACAACTTCATTAAGCTCACTAACACTTAACTCTTTCAAAAGATCTATTATTTTTTGTCAATTTTCTGATATAGCCATTTTGTTATTTTAATTAATTAGTTAAATAAATATTCAAAAACAGTTTTTATTTTTTGCTGATTTGATCAACAGCAACCACAAATGAGTGTACAGGGTATTTGATCAAGAAGGCAAATTTTCAAATCAACTCATCCTTTGATGGTAAATTAGCAATCTCCTGAACGTAAGATGCATCTTTCCATTCACAGTCAAACCAACCTCACAAATAATCCAAACTACAATTTTTCTTTTCTTTCTTCCAATTAGAAATGGATTTAGCAATTCACTTCAAAGGAGAAAAATCATCCTCACCAAAGAACAAAGCAATCACGGAACCATCTAAACTATCATGACTAACCTCATCAAGTCAACCATTTGAAGCTGTGAATAAAAATATTCTCTTTTTTATTACACAAAGCTTTCAGCCATTATTATAAACATAAGTTCTAAGATCATTTATTTCATTTACTGATATTCAATACTGCTTCAATAAAACAATATTTTTGTATGATTTAATATCAGTTTCATAGTTTTTTACAAGCTCTTCTTTTTGCTTCCTTGTCAAAGCCATTGTTTTACAAAAGTTTTAAACTATAAAAAAAGACTCCCTTTATTCAAAGGCAGTTGATAAAGAAAACTTATATTAAAGTACAAATAATCTTTTCAACCACCTAGGTAGGATTTATTTTGCCTTATAACCACAGACAAAACCCACTGTCTTTAGTAGTATTATTAATTTTATAATGATTTAAAAACAAAAATCAAGCAAAAATGGATTATTTTTTGGAAAATTATACTAATTAGCACTTCTTTCTCTAAATTCAATTAATATTGGGCATCATATAAATCAAAAATTTTTTCTCAAAGTGTTTATTATTCGTTTTTTAAAAGCAAAATTTGCTCGATCCTTTTTGTTTATAAACACAAAAAACTTTGGTGGAGCAGATTGGACTTGAGTCATATAATATATCTTACAAATTTTATTTTTGGTAAATTTTGGAGGATTTTCGATTAAAGCTCTATTTATTGTTGTATTCAATTTTCATGTATTAATTTTTTTGTTGAAATGTCATTGTATATCCTCTGCAAACTTTAATAATTTATCTAGATTATAGCCACTGGAAGCTGAAATCTGTATTATCGGGACATGACTTATAAATGACAATAATTGTGTTATTTGTTTCATTTTCATAAGCAACTCTTTCTTTTCCAAAAGATCAGACTTATTTAAAGCTATTATCATAGGCACATTTAATTTTTCTATTTTTGAAATAATTGTTTTATCGTTATGAGTAATTCAATTATATACATCAATCAATATTATTGCTACAGGATTTTTGTATTGTATAAGCTTTTCAGTCTTGTTCATAGCAATCTTTTCAAGTCATTTTGTTTTTGATCTCTTTTTGATTCCTGCTGTATCATACAACACAAATTCAGTTCATCAAAATTCTACATTTGCTTTTATATAATCCAGAGTTGTTCCAGCAGTTTCTTTCACAGTAGAAACCTCATCTTGTGCAAACTTATTTATCAAGGTAGATTTTCATGTATTTGGAGCTCACACAAAAATAACAGACAAATAATCACCTTCTTTTTCATTGATAGGCGAAAAGTTATTTTTGATTATATATTTTTGGATAAAATCCTTCAGCTTATCTATTCATTGATCATTGATTGCGCTTACTGGAATGAGATTATCAAATCATAAACTATAAAAATCTGACACATGCTGCAAGACATCTCCAGAATCATTAGACTTTTTTCTGTTTTTAATATTTCTTGAATGTACTTTTCAATCAAGTTTATTTACAACAAGAACTGTCTTGTCTTTTTTTCATTCCTTAATTATCATTTCCTTGATCTGTTGATCTTTGGATGTAAGTCATTTTTTGGCATCCAAAACAAAAATGAGCAAATCACTTTTTTTTATTATTTGCTTTATATATTCAACTTCTTGCTGAAAATCTTCCAATCAAGGACTATCATACAACTCGGCCAAAAAGTCTTCTTTAGGAAAAAATTTTTCACTTAGTATCTGTCTTGTTGTTCAAGGCATTTCAGTGATTATAGCTCTATGAGATCAAATCAGCTTATTAAATATTGTTGATTTACCAGCATTTATATTTCATATTATTCATACCTTCATCTAAGCTTTTGTAAAAAAATAAATTTTTCTTTATATTTACTTTAGGAGTCAATCTAATTATTAAAAACTTGGAAATGAGAATTTTTGGCAAATACTATTTTATAGCAATACTTTGGGAGAGCTTACTTCATATATCTTTTATCTTCGGGTCTCAACTGTATACAACTCACACTCAATTATTTTTTGTTTGAATTATGTCTATCAATTCAGACAAATCTTTGATTTCGGAAAAATTGCTTTTGGCCTTTTTGTTCAAAAATCAAATCATCTGAGAAAATTCCTGCTGAATTACATATATTTTGGAATAATCTTCTCCAAGCTCTGATTTTATATCAGTAAAAACTATCATATTAGGATCTAAATTTTTAAGAAAATATTGACTCTCTCCAGATTGATCAATTCATCATTGCAAAAAAACATACTCTGGGAAGCTGATCAAACTTTTTAAAAAAACAGCCCATGATTTTAAATAAACCCCAAATCGTTTCCAAGGGCTTCAATAAACTGTATTTAAGTTTAAAAAATCCAATAATACACCAAAATAGGTATTATAAGGCTGCCAAGCATCTCTTGTATTTAAGTTGTTTTTTATAGCCAAATCTTTAAGTTTTTCTCTAACTATTGCCTTTTCCCCTATTCATACAACCAAAACAATATAAGGTTTTTTTACCAATATAATAAACTTTGTCAAACACTTCAAATGCAGATACATAAAATACTTAAAAACTTTTTTCATAACCTATTTTTTATTAATATAATCAGGAGTCTGCTTTTAAAACCCATAATTTACATATATTTGTACAGTGCAAGCAACCTCCAAAAAAACTAAAGCATTGTAAACAAAATACATTTAAAGAACTCGCCCTGTGGAATATTAAAATGTTCTTCACCAAATTCCACAAGGTAAGAACTTTTCCTTTAAATTAAATTAGAGAGAAATTTTGATGCTTTTTAAACACTCTCTAATTTAATTTAATTTAACACCTCAACCTCATAATAAATATTTAACAAAAAATAGCAAGCAAAAACAAGAGCTATTAAATTCCTTCGTATCACCAATATTTAATCAAATCAATATCTCTTTTGATTAATCAGTTAGTATGCAATAGATCGTTTATTTTTTTTACTTGAGATTTATATTTTTTCTTTAGTTTCAAAATGTCTTTTTCTCAAAGTTTCGGAGCTTTTTGAGGCGAAGTAGCAAGATTAAAAATAATTTCTCCTGCCTTTTGCCTTATAGACCAAGGAATTGTTTTTTTGGCCAAAAATTTAATTTTATTGTTATAAAAAATACGATAAAATGTAGGATACTTCATATAAGATCTAGGATTTGATTTTTTATATTGCAACTCTATATGTTTTATACCAAGAAAATCAAAAATCTCATTCATTATCTCTTGGTTGTTTTTTTTGAAATCTTCATACAAAAAAACTTTTATATGTTCTTTTGGGAAAAATTTCAAAAACCTTTTTAAATGCTCTTCAAACTTTATAAATTCAGAATAAAAAAGTAAAGAAGGATTTACACATGTAGATGGAATTTCTTTTCGCTTTCTTCTTTGATGCTCACTTTCAATAGCACTCAAAAAATCTGTTTTATTTTCTATTAGTTTCTTTGTCAATTGTCAATGCCAACTCTGCAAAAAATCCAAAGGCTCTCTAATACCAAACAAAATTTTTGAATCAGGATTAAATTTGTATATATTATAAGCTGCCGTCTTGCTGTATACATAGTTTGTACTTCATTCTCAAATTATTTTTGAATTTCAAGATTTTTCAAAAAGCTTCAAATATTCTGATTCATTTCTTATAGAACTTATATCATATACCTTACCATGAAATCTATCACTTTCATCTTGCAAATCTGTACTAAAATAATGAGGCTCTTTTGGGTAAGACAAAAAAACATCAGGATGTTGATTTAAGTAATCATGTATAATAGTAGTTCAACATTTGGGTTCTCAAACTATGAAAAAATTAGGAATGTTCATGGAATCAAAAGCTATCTTACAATTAATAAATTATTTTTTGCTATTTTTTTTTGATTGCAAAGACTTGTAATTTTTGTGCACAAAAAAATAAACAAGCCCAAAAATGGTCATACTTGGATACACTACCATCCTATCTACAAAACCGTGTAAAACCATTCATTCTATACTAAGTCAAACCATCCCCAAAGACATAGCCAACAAAAGCCAAGGCCAAAAATCTTTTCTTTGTTTTTTATCAAATTTATAAAAATAGTAATAAAAACCAATCAAACATAAAAACAAATAAATAACAAACCAAAAAATAAATCAGACAATTCAATATTGAACCAAGATCAACAAAAATTGATTTTCTGGATTAAATTCTATTCAATCTCATCGATGTGATACAGGTCATACATACCCTGCCTGAGATCACAACACAGGAGCTTGAGTAAACATCTGCCAAGATTCTTGAACTTTTTGGAAATGTCATGTATCAGACCACTGTCTTTGGACTACTTGGTCATATCCCACATACACAAAAACAGAAAAAACAAGCAATATAGGCAAAACTAAATATACTAACTTTTTCCTAATATTTCTACCATATTCCAAAAGCAAAATAACCAACAATTGGAAAAACCAAGCTCACCATGCAGCTCTTGAAAAAGTACTAATTATACTAAAAACATAAAGCACCCACCAAAGCCATGTTTTTGATACAGCTCTTCTTCTCAAAAATAAAACATAAAACATAGGAAAGAAAAACACCAAAAAAAATCAATAATTAATAGGTCTTTCAAAAAGAACTTGATTACGAGGAAAACCCTGATTTTGTTGTGTATAATAAACTGCTGGAGGAGCCTTTCATACTTCTCATTCAAATATCTTGTTATCATAACCCAAAGGTCATAATGCTCAAGGCTTTACCATTATTAACATATACCAAAAAAAGGCTATTACCAGCAAAACTTTGATAGTCTTTCAAAAAAAGAAAAGTATATTTTCTATTTGCTGATCTTCCAAAAAATTTCATAAATGATAAAAAAGGAAAAAAATCACAAATCACAAAAAGTCATACCTAAAAGCCATCACATAATCAGACAAACTTGTTCATAGAACAAAGAAATTTATAATAAAAGTCAGTACAACTCATGTAATAAATGTTAGCTCCAAAAAAAGTATAATTTTGTCTTTTACTATATCTTGTAAATACAATTTAAACTGATAAGCTAAGAAAAAAGCAAGCAAAAGAATTAATATCTCCTTCCAAAGTCGCAAAATAGTAAATTCCAGTCAGACACCAAAAGTTATAAATGTTTGTAAAAAAAAATGAAAAATCATACCAACCAAAAAAACTTTAGCCCAAAACGAAACTGAGAAAAAAACCTTTTGCATTATAATTTATAATATTTTAAGTAAATTTTTTAATAATTTGGTTTAAATTTTTGACACTTTTTTAAATAGAGGCCACTTAAAAAGTGGTAAATTTGGCCTCTAATTTAATCAAAAGAAAAAGATCCATATTCTTTAAATGCAGTTATTTATTGCATTTTCGTTTTTCTTAGAGACTGCTTGCACTTTACAAGAATATGGAAATGAATACTTTTCAAGCAGTCTCTAAATAAACTCTGTTTATATATTTATTTTCTTTATATCTTTTTTGAAGAATTTTTCAATAAAAAAACCAAGGGGTCGTGGTACTTATTATCTCTACCCCCTATCTACAAAGTGGATGGCTCGATTCTGACAAGTCAGAATATACCGGCCTCCTTTATTATAGTTGATGTGGAGGAGATAAAGATAAGCTCACCAACCCCTTAGGATATTTTCATAATATGAATTTAAAAAAAATTTTCAAGACAAAATATTTTATTATACAGTTTGATATTTCTGTAAAACCTTGAAAAATAAGTTTTTGATATTTTTTATTTTAAAAAAATCAGTCTACTCTAAAAGGGATAGAATATCTATACAAAAGTTCTCCATCTTGATCGTAAAGTCAAGCTCTTATATGATCACCAACAACTATATCTCATTCATAATCAGCATAATGACATGGACAAGACATACAATTAATAGCAGAGATTCAAGCTTGTTGTTGTATAAACTGTGGAGGGAGTATTTCATCGTCTTGATCATCTTCATCGTCTTCATCAATATCATCCTTTTCATTAACCACAACCTGAATGCTGTTTTGTAGCACAGCTCATTCTTGTAAATAGATTGTCTGAACAACATTAAAACTTCATGAATTATTATAAGCATGTTTTTTTTCTATTTCATCTATTTCAAGTTGAGTTCAATCTCACATATCCCATTCTACATTTTCTATTTGTTCTTGAGTAAATCAAGTAATATCTGTATAAAAACTTATTTCCTGATCTATTATAGGTTGTGCTTCATTTACAGACAATTCAGATCAATATCAATCCTGCTGATCATCATCAACAACTGATATATTAACTTGACTTTCTCAGACAGTTTCTCAATTTTCATCATATCAAACTGCTTTTACAGTATAATTTCAAATTTCTGTTAATTCAAAATTTAATTCATCATCTGGTCATAACTGATGTTCATCTCAATTAATCTCCCATACAACATGATCAACATCTCACTGATAATCTACAGTACAGTTAAATTCCTGTGGTGTAAAACCACTTAGAGGGTCACATTTCGCCTGCAAACTAATCCCTATAGCATCCTCATCGTCTTCATCGTCTTCTGTATCAAACATATCCGAACATGCATCTCCTATACCATCTCAAGTACTATCAATTTGATCAGGATTATCATGAAATGGACAATTATCATAGTCATCATTATCAGAAGCTAAATTGTGTTGCTCTTGAAGTCTTGATAAATCCAAGTTCTCCTCATTATAAACACACTCACCATCCTCAACTATTTCATGAGTTATCAATCACAAAAGATTTTTATTACCATCCCCAGATATATCTGAATCACAAATATCAGGAATTCAGTTTCAATTCATATCACATTGAAATTCTTCTGAAAGCTCATCAGGAGGTTTTGCACATATATTTTCACCAAATACATTGATTGTCAAACTGGCTGTAAGAACTCAAGAACCATCATTTTTGTAAACATACACCTTTATAGTATAATCTCAACTTGAATTATAAACATGTGTCATAGACAAATTAGATTGCCAATCTTGATAATGTTCCTCAATAGTTCAATCTCCAAAATTCCATTTTATTTTACTAATTTTTTCACTAGCAAGATTTTCTAAGTTGGCCTGAAAATTAAAATTAGTTCAAACTTCAGCGGATAGTTTATCTGCATCCAAATCAAGACTTGGCAAAGAAGATCAATCCTGAATTACATTGATTGTAACAACATCTCTTAGCAAAGTTCAGTCATCAAGATTGATTTGTTGAATAACTTGATAAGTTCAATAAGAATCAAAAGCATAAGAAGGTGATAATTGATCCAAACTAAAACTATTCCCATCTCACATATTCCAGTAAATAGATGATATATCATCTTCAGTAAATCAACTAATATTTGTATCAAAATTTATTTGTTGTCAAACCATGGGTTGTAGTTCATCTACGCTTAATTCAGATCAATATCAATCCTGCTGATCATCATCAACAACTGATATATTAACTTGACTTTCTCAGACAGTTTCTCAATTTTCATCATATCAAACTGCTTTTACAGTATAATTTCAAATTTCTGTTAATTCAAAATTTAATCCATCATCTGGTCATAACTGATGTTCATCTCAATCAACCTCCCATACAACATAATCAACATCTCACTGATAATCTACAGTACAGTTAAATTCCTGTGGTGTAGAACCACTTAGAGGGTCACATTTCGCCTGCAAACTAACTCACTCCTGTCAAGATCAAACATTAATCATCAAACTAGCACTAACAGTTTCTCAATTCGGTTTTTCTCAAGTGGCTACAACTGTATAAATACCTTCTGAAGTATAAACATTACTTGGAGAGTGTCACACTCAATAAGTTCAATCTCCAAAATTCCACTGAATATTTTGTATATCTCCTACAATTTCAGCAGAAAAATTTACATATAGATCTGCTATACCGCTAGTTTTATCAGCTGATATATCAAATCAAAATTCTTCAAATTCTTCGCAAACACTAGCATCTTGATCAGGATTATAATGTAATGGACAAACATCTTCTCACTCTCCCCATAAAGTTGGATCAATATTTCATTGGTCATCAACCAATCAAACTGGATTTTCGTATCAATCCCCAGATATGTCTGAATCACAAACATCTCCCACTCCATCACCATCCATATCTGATTGATTAGGATTGTAATGATAAGGACAATTATCCAGATGATTTTTGACTCAGTCTCAACTATAATCCAAGTCAAAATCACAATCAACTATATCAAAAGTTCTACTTGAAAATTTAATCAAATCTTGTCAGGAAATAAAGTCATCCATTTGAAGTTCAGATATTTCATCATTGGAAAATATACCAAAATCATCAAGAACATTCATTTCTGCCACAGGCCACTGTCATTGAGGAATATCTGGATAAGCACTAAATCAACAATCAAAAAGATTAAAAGTACAATATTTCATATAAGTTGAAAATTTTTCATAAGAATTAGGACTACAACCAATACTTCAACACCTATCATATTCTTCATTTATATTTTGAAGATCATTAACATTTAAGTATTGATACTCAAAACTGTCTTCTTCCAAAGAATCCAACCATCACTTTACTTCTTGCCAGTTTACATCATATTCTTGATAAACATTTTGTCTTGTAATATTAAAAATAGCTTGTATAAATTCTGAATATGTTGTATTATTCGCTCAGCAAAACTTACCAGGACACCAAGGTGAGGTATCTGCTGGGTATCAATTTATATAATCCTGATATCAAGCATAAGCCACACACCAGTACTGCTCCTGTCATCAATGCTTAGTATTATTATAAATAATATCTTCAAAATTTTTATCAGGTTTTGATTGAAACTCAACAAACCATTCAGAATCTAAAGTGTCCTTCCAATGGGGTGATGGTATAGAACAGTCATGACAATTAACAAAATTTAGAATTTGAGCTAGTTCATAACGACTAACAGTTTCTTTTTCAAATATTTCTTGATAAGAAAATCACACATTTTCAAGATTTTTTACAAAATCATCATTACTATTTTCAGAAAAAGATATTCACAAAAAAGAAAACAGCAAAAAAATTAAAAAAAATATTTTGAAAGGTTTTTTTAGTATATTTTGCATATTTTTATTTTTTATTTTTAAAATCGTAAGTGATAATTATTAGAAAGCCCAAGTTATATATAAGATCCAGCAAAAAAGTCTTTTGTTAAAGTTAATTTGCATTTTTGATGTTTTTTAGGTTTGAATTAATTATAAACATTAATTTGCTTTTGTCCATATTTTTTTAAGGATTTTTGTGTTTATGACTTCAAATATATATAACCAACATACCTAGAATTATAAATAAAAACATAAAATACTGAGTACTAGTAAGTCCATATATATAAGATAAAAACACATCATCTCTCAAAAATTCCATAAAGAACCTTATGATTCAATACAAGATTAAAAACAACCCCAATACAACTCAGGGTCTATATATTCAATACAATATTTTTTTGAAAAATACTAACATCAAAACTATAAATAAAAACAATCACTCCCAAAAGCTTTGCAAAATGTTTGTATTTATTCTTAATTTATCATCAACATTTTCATAAACATAAAGCAAATTTACAGATTTAAAAAAATCCTTTAACCCTCAAGATAGATAAAAACTTTTAATCTGTTCCAAAGGTTTGCCATATAATTCTTGATTTAAAAAATTTCAAATTCTAACAAGCATTATACCAAAAGGCACTATCAAAACAATTAAATCTCACAGTACGAATAAATCCTTCAATGAAAGTTTGTATTTTTTTTTGATATACAATGTAGCAAGAAATAATCATATAGCTCATCATACAAGAGCCATTCATCACTCCCATATATAAAAAACATTTAAAGGATTTTGTATAAAAAAAGCCAAATCATAAAAAAGAACATATCAAAGTCTCCCTCACACTATCACACCCAAAACTGCAAACAAAACAAAATCATCAAGTCAAGTGGTTAGTAGTTTTTTTATATTTGGAAAATTATTCAACAAAACAGTTTTTCACAAATAATACAAAAATACATATCCAAAAACAAAAGATATAAGATAAAATATTCAATACCAATAAACACTAAATCCAAATATTTCAAAGGCAGGCATTTTATAAAAATTGATGTTAAATAAAAATTAAACTACTCTCCTAATTTCATCAAGTGTTGTATATCATTGCAAAAGTTTGATATATGCATCATCTTTTAATTTTAAGTATCAGTTTTGTCTAGCCTGAGACAGTAAAGATATTTGAGAAACTCATGAAAGAATACTATTCTTAATATCATCGTTAATCTCAAAAGTCTCTACCGCAGCTATCCTTCAAGAAAATCCATCAGCTCAACATTCTTCACATCCAGCAGGAATAGGTATATTTCAGTCAAAATTGATCTGGACATCTTTACTTATACTTTTGATTGACTTCAGATTTGATTTAATATCTTCTGCTTCAGCAACAGTTGCTTTTTTGTTTTGTTTACAGTCATGAAGTTTTCTTAACAATCTTTGTCAAATGATTAAATTCAATGCAGGAGCAAGCATATAAGGTTTGACTCACATACTCAAAAGTCTAGATACAGCCTCAATAGAACTATTGGTATGTAAAGTAGATATTACCAAGTGTCATGTCAATGCAGCATTTATAGCAATTTCTGCAGTTTCAAGTGTTCTTATCTCTCATACCATTATCACTTCTGGATCTTGTCTTAGAACGGTTTTTAATCAATCTTCATAATTATATCAATTCTTAGGTGAAATTTGACTCTGTTGTATCCCTGGCAACTCATATTCTACAGGATCTTCTAAAGTTATTATTTTTTTACCAGGATCATTCAAATAATTTAGCATAGAATACAAAGTAGTAGTCTTACCAGATCAAGTAGGACCTGTGACAAGAATCATTCACTGATTTGTTTTAAGATTTCTACTCAATATACTCAAAGATTCTCACATAAATCAAATTTCTGAAAATCACATTATCGACTTTCCAGAATCCAAAAATCTCATAACAATACTTTCTCATCTCAGTCAAGGCATAAAACTTACCCTTACATCAATTTTTTGGGTCTTGAGGTCATCTTGATAACTCAAAAAATCAAATCTACCATCTTGTGGAACTTTGGAAATATTTACTCTTACTCAGGACATAAATTTAAGTTTTACTAAATATTTCTGAAAATGTTGTAAATCAAATACAAGTAGTGTCTTCAAAACTCAATCTCTTCTGACACGAAGCACCACTCAAGTTTCTTCAGGCTGAAAATGCAAGTCCGATGCTCATGATTGAAAAGCTAGCCTAATTATTTCAGTAATAAACTCCTGTTCAGTATAATTTTGTCTGTTATCGTAAATTTTTTTGATCATATCCAATGCAAACTTTCATTTTACTGTTTTTTTGTACTTTATAGATTCTGCTTCTTTTTCTTCTTTTTTGAAAAGTTCTTCGTACCAATTAATAGCATAATCAAATCACATTTTATCAGTATAATAAAAATCACATTTGTATCACTTGGTGGAAATTCTATCTATTATCTGATTGAGAATTCAAGGATAATTATTAGTAGTTAGTACACACAAATAGTTTCATTGTCAGTCAAAAACTACTGCCTCAGATTTTTTTGCAATATCATAAGAAAGTATCTTTACTTTTTCAAAATCTGGACTCAAAGATTTTATATCTGATAAATCTAATATTTTGTTTTTGATTTGATTTTTCATTTATTGTTTTTATTTTGTCTAGATTAAATCATCGTATGTATATGTATTAAAAACATATTTACCGCTTGTAGAATCTTTTTCTTTTATTTGTATTAGTGTCTCTTCAGGGACCATTCATGCTTTTGCAATTCTGATAAAATCCTGCTGATCAGAAACAAATTCTTTAGTAGATTTTCACTTTCCTGCAGGAATAAATATTCTGCACAATCAACGATTAGTAAGATATTCTTGAAGAATTTTTTCAGCACAAACATCTTCACAATCAGAAAAAGGGAAGTAATTATATTCATGCAATAAGTTTTTTATTACTCTTTTGGCATATGGCAAAGATACGTATCACTGCATTCTTATAACTGACTCCAAAATGTTTAATCATTCTTTTATAGGATGTGCATTATATCAAGATTCATTTTTATTATCCACTAAAACTATCTGAAATTCAATTGATTGGGTTAGATCATCTCCCATTTTTGCCGGTCAGATTAACTTCATATCTTTGTATCACTTTCAACTAGTTTCTTTTCTTGAAGGTCATTTTTGAATAAAACTATCCATGAACTCTACAAAATCTTCGGTAAAAACATGCTTATTTTCCCTGTAATATTTAAAATCAAAGACTTCTTTATCTTTAAAAACAATGTTTAAAGTATCTGCACCAAACAATGTATGAAAAACATGTTCCAATAGATGAACTGCATCTTTTCAGTTTTTAACCTCTGCTTTAAATCATGCCAAATCCATTATAGATTTCATATTGTTATATTCATATTGAGAGAGCATTTTTAATAATACACTTTCTTCAGTTTTTGGTCTTCATATAAGGTCAAATTCTATTGGTTTATGTCAATTATATCATTTTGGAGATGTTTTGAATTTTTTAATACAAAAATCATTATAAGAAACATTTTTTGCTTCCTTATTT
Organism: uncultured Candidatus Peribacteria bacterium; assembly: GCA_964394325.1. Taxonomy (GTDB): domain Bacteria; phylum Patescibacteriota; class Gracilibacteria; order Absconditabacterales; family Absconditicoccaceae; genus CAYMVT01. The sequence continues at coordinate 24,539 of CAYMVT010000001.1, forward strand.
TCAGTATTATTATCTAATGTTTTGAAATATTTTTCACACTGAAAGTTGTCTCCTATATATTCAAAATGTTCGTTGGATGCAGAAAAAAAATAATTATTTATTCTATCATAATCTTGTTTGGCTTTTTCAAGTTGTCATGAACTTCTTATCAGATACAATATGGAAATTATTTTCAGTAAATTACATGTTATTTGTTTATAAGGAGGTTTTTTATTATTTAATTTACCAGTTTTTCATTTTACAAATTTATATAAAGATTCAAAATCATTAAACATTATCTCTTCTTCCTTGTCTTTTTGAAAAAAAGATTTAGGGACTGTTCTATAAAAGACTCTTTGATATATATCAATTGCATCGTTAAAATATTGTGCTATTAGTTTATATCACTCAGCTGAAATTTCATAATTTCCTTTGTCTCTTATATTTTCTTCTCAAACAATATTTGCTATAAAATGAAAAACTTCTTCCTTGTCAAACATCTGCATATTAAAAAAATCTATTATACTTATACCCTTTTGTTCCTTAATATGTTTATAACTAACTTCATTAAAGAAATTTTCAATTAACATTTTAACAGTTAAATTATCAACACTTTTTTTCTTAGAGTAGTCAAGTTGTAAGAAATTATCAGCTTCTCAATGAACCTCTAACTCTTTAGTAGATTTTTTTTTGCTTTTCATAACAAATGAATAAAAAAATAAAAGGCATCTCTTTTATTATATTCATTTAAACAAAATTTGTCAAATTATAATAGACAAAACAAATCGTAATTTTCTAATTTGATATATATACAGCAACATTATCTCAAACATCTTGGAAAAGCTTTTTTGCAAAATAACCAGGTAGTCTTATACATCACCTGGACCTATCACTACCGTCAGTATAGCCTGCATGTATAAAGTAAGGAAAATGACCAGGTCAATTTCAAATAATATCTAACTGTATAGAATAAGGCATTGGAAAATTGTCATATTTATAAGATACTTTCTGTGCTTGTTTGTATCAAGTAGTACGAAACAATCAATTAGGTGTATTATTCCCTTGTATTCATAGAGAAGAATAGGATGTCATTTGCAATACTCATCTATCATAATATCATAATATTCAGTTCCCCTGTCCATCTCTTTGTATTACAATAATTTCATCATCAGCTAATTCTTCAGACTTAATGTCGTTATTTTGACTGATATAATCTTCCAAATTATAATGGAAATACTTTAAAAGCTCTGGTAATATATCTTTTACATATATTTTTTGAGGAAGCTGATTTATCTGTGTATGCTCATTTATATTCAAGCCATCTTGATAACTAAAGTGCCTTTTATAGTTATTATATCAAAAATAGTATCATATATTCTTATTTATATCATTGTAATTACTTATAATAGAATCTTTTAATCTGGAAGTATTTATATGTTGAACTCAAATTTCTCATTCATAAATCTTATTCTCAAGATCTCATACAAATGGTTCTTGTATAGATACTTCGGATGTTTTTTTATCTTCTACTTCTTCATGTTTTTCTTTATCAGGAACGTCATCATCTAAAAAAGACTTATCAACTGTCAATTTAATTTTTTCTCATAAGAATAATTCTTTTTTAAGTCTTCCAAAGCTCATATCATTAGATATATAGTAAGATTTATCATCGTCTCGTTCCAACATAGTAGAAACTCTTCAATCAATTTCAATATATATATAATTAGTTCACAAGTAAGTTGAAAGATATTTATCTATAAAATCTGATGAATTATAACCACTCAAAACTTCTAGTATTTTCTTATCATTTTGATTTACAAAACTATCCAATATGTCTATTGTATCCGCACTAGCAGGAGAATTTATTCAAACAGTTAAAAATAACATACTACTACAAAGCATACTATTTTTCTTATTCATAAAATTTTTCAAATATTAAATTATAAAGGTAACTATAAGTATATAATCAAAAAATTAAATAAGTCAACATTTTAACCAACTAAAAATATTCTTGCAATAAATCAACAGAAAGATTGGTTATTCAGTCATTATAATTGTGTTCTTGTGATAAATAATCTTGAACATGAGAAAGTGTAACATTCCCAAAATATCCTGTAGCTGAAACTCAATCAGTCCAATATCATTGAGAAATTAGATAGTTTTGAAGATTTTCTACATCATCTCATGAAACTCATACTGAAAGATTTCTTTGGTAATTAAAAGTTGCTTCATCAGTAGTTTCCTCTATTGTTTCTTCTTCAATTTCTATAATTTCCATCTGATAATAATATACAAAATCATTAATCATGGCTCTTGCATGACTTCTTGATATTTCATTTCTTTCTATATTGAAGACTACTACAGACCAGATAAACTCATTATAAACTTGTACATACTCATCTAATTCATCTTCAGTTATTTGATTGGTGTTGTATAGTTCAATAATTTTATCAAAAATCATATCTTGCAGTAAAGATATTATTTGATTTAAGTTTTTATCTCTTGCTTGATAGACTGTTTTGTTAATTTTAGGAATATCAACTTCTTTGATATAAGATGAAATAAGTTCCTTTGCCTGTTGTTTGTGTTTTTCATAGTCTTGATAATAATCCAATGCTTGCTGAGCTAGCACAGGGTCTCTTTGCTGTCTATAATCCAAGACTTTTTCAAAAGTTTTTCTAAAGTTATCAAAAAGTTCTTCTTTTATCCAAAAAAGATTATCACTTACCAAAGATCTATTTTCTATATATTCAACCTCTCTTTCAAATATATCAGAAACTTGATTCATAGCTGGTTGAAGATTTTGTGGAGCTCTATTTGTTAAGCTTTCTCTAACTCATTGACTAGTCTGTCATCTTCTAACAACTCTTCATTGCTCATCAGCTTCAATTGTTTCTTCGTATTCATCATCAATTTCTTCTATATAATAAATTTTTTCTTCTTCATCGTCTATATCCTCATCATGATCTTCTTCATCTACATCTTCTGGGTCACAAAATTGCCCCAATTGAGAATGTCTACAGCTAGCTCCATCTACTCTTTGCCATATATAATCTCACATATGTTTTTCACATACCATTTGATGCTCTCTGCAAATAGGTGTTCAGCCTCAACCACCTCATCATCACGGAGAAGGAGTTGTAGCTTCATCTTTTTCTTCAAAATTAGCTACAACTACAACATCCTTACCTGGCATATCGAAATTTGCTTCCATCGCACTTTCTACATTATTTATCTCATCCAAATCATCACTTGTCCATTTTTCAAACTGATAGTCTTGATCCCAATCACCTGCTTGAAGTTCTACCACTTTTCAAACTTCATAACTTCCAGCACCTGTCAAAGTAGCATTCACATCTTGTGGGTTTTGTTCTAATATAACCTCAAATTTTTTTGTTTCAAAATTAGCTGTTATGCTTATATCTTCTCAGGGCATATCAAAATTACAACTTTTTCATTTTCATTCACAAATATCTCCATCCCATCAATCAAAATCTGACATTTTACCCTCTTCAGCTTGCAGCTTTATTTTTGTATCAAAAATCATACCAAAACTTTCAGAATCAGTAATTTCATCTTCATTATCATTCCAAGTTAAATTTATCTTTCAGTTCCCAGAAACATCAAGCTCCAAGTCATATTCATTACTAAAAGAATGAGACCACAATTTTGTCTCATTATCAGCAAAGTCTTCTCACATTATATACAAAGTTTTCTTATCCTGTATTGTTATTGTTTTTTCTGAATCAGTATAGTTTAGCACACTTCATTCATCTTTTAAATCAGACTTATTATCAAGTCAATAACCATAATAAATTCTACCTTCTTCCGTTAAAGAAACATCTATATCAATACTATCTTCAAATTCTGTGTCTCATCAGTCATCAAGATTTATATTCAAAATAGGAGCAACCCTATCAGAAGTTCTCAAAAAAGAAGTTTGTTCAAAGTATATGTCTCAATCATCATAATTACTTTGTTTAATACTTGGACGAGCATCTCCAGCCAAAGCATTCTCTAGTTCAAAATCAACAAAATCTCATTCTCAATTTGCTCAACTAAGAGCTGTAATTGGTTGATTATCACCTCATAATCTAATAGTATATTCATTTTTATCAACTTTATCCAAATCAAATCAAGCAGAAAAATTGACTCTAATATGAGTAACACTCCCATCTCAATCAAAATCCTTAGTTTTTGCAGAACTTATAGATATATTCTCTGTTCATTGATAACGAACAGACTGTCTTGATTCTCCGTCCAAAAACAATCTAAATATATTTGTACCAACTTGAGTATTTTCATAATCAAGTATCAACTCAAACTCACAAGGAGTATTAGTATTTTTAGCTGACAAAGTAAAATTAGTATGTATTCATTTGTTAATATTTACTTGTTCACATCCTTGTTTTTTTTTACTTGATCAAATAGGAGCTCAAGTAGGAGATGTTATTTGTATGTCCTTATCATCTCAAGTAAATACAACTACTGTCCTAATATTTATTATTTCTCCCAAAGACACTGTTCAAATATTATTAGAATACTCTGACTTACTTTCTCATCATTTTTTACCAAGTATATCAGATCAAATTAATTCTCAATAAACTGTAGAGAAACTA
>CAYMVT010000002.1:0-27839 GCA_964394325.1 uncultured Candidatus Peribacteria bacterium
GCTACAGAATCAACAAAACTCACTTTTTGGTCCAATTTAGGTGCAGAAGATTAAAATTAATTTCTCTTGAGATATGATTACTTTTTCTGTATACTGTTTCAGTTTGCCGTTAAAATCATTTTTAATTATCTAAATTGAATTCTTCAATATATTTGTAAATTACAAAAACTTTATTTTTTAAGAAATCTTTATTATGATACTAGAAATTATTACAAATAATATTTTTTTATCAGCTGTTTTAGCTGCTTGATTAGCACAATTTCTCAAAGCTTTAATTGATTGGCTTTATGAAAAAAAATTTAATCGAAGGTCTATAGTTCGTGCAGCAGGAATGCCTTCTTCTCATACCGCAACAGTAGTAGCCTTAACCATTTCAGTTTTTCTTATAGAATGAGTTAATACAATATCTATAATAACATTAATTTTTTCTGCTATAATAATAAGAGATGTGATATGAGATAAGGTGTTTGCAACACAACAAGAAAATCTTATTAATATGATAATAAAGGATATTATTAAAAATCATAAAGTGCAACGAAATCATTTAATATGACATAGCTGATTGGAAGTTATATTTTGAGGTATAGTTTGAGTTGTATCTGTTCTGATGGTTTTTCATCTTATTTAATAAAATTTGATATTGTGATGTTGGATTGTTTTATCTTATCTAAATATAAAAAATTTTTTCATAAACAGCTATTGCTTATCAAAAACATAGAAATTAGGATTTTTTTCAAAAGATACTATTTTGTATCAAGTTTTATATTTCAAAGTAATTTCTAACTGTCAATTTTTGTTCAAAAATTAAGATTTATTCAAACATTCTTTTCAAGTCATCATCTTTGATCATATCAGGAGTCCACATAGGTTCAAATACTACATCTATATGTACTTCATCATCTGGATATTCTTCTGATATGGCTTGCTTCACCATTGAAAGAATAAGATCAGCAGAAGGGCAGGCAGGAGATGTAAAAGTCATAACTACAAAAATATTGTTTTTTTCTATCTGTATATCATAGATCAGCCCCAGATTATACAAGTCTACAAAAGGAAAGTCTGGATCATAAACTTCTTGTAGAATTTCCTTTATTTTCTCTTGTTTATTCTTACTCATTTTCAAATATTGTTAGTATATGTAAAAATAAAAACACCAAAAATAATCATAATCATATTAATTTTGTTCGTTCTTCTAGAATCAAAAAAGCCAAATTTATAATTAAAAAAAGTCCAAATAATAAAGAAAGTTTGTAACTTTTGGAAGCTAAATAAATATTGTCTTTCCTTGAAAAAATTTTTTGTCAAATAAAAAATATATAGAAACTAATTCACCATATTACAAAAAAAACTCAAATAAATCAAAAACTTAATCAAATCAAGGGATCTTGATATATGTTAACATAGTTGTATAGCAAATAAGATATTCATATTCACACAAATATTTTGATAATTGCTCATGAATGATAAAATAGCATTTCAAGACGAATGAATAATTTTATAAAATAATAGTTAATTTTTCAAGGTTTTAAAACAGTGTCTCTTAAGAAGTATTTAATGTGTAACTACAATAAAATCTAATATCAAGTTTGTAAGTTTATTTTAAATAATATTTGATACAAAAATATATTTTTTTTGGGGTTTATAAGATATCTTTATCAATTATCATTAATTTTCCTCTACATTTATTTCATCAACATCTTCTTCATTGACCAAAACTTCTTCAATTGTAGGTATATATAAGAAATTATTTCACATTTCATAAAATTTATAATATAATTTTTCCCACAATCAGTGCAACAAAGCTATAAGAGTGTAGGATAATATTGGAGGTAAAACCAATAACAGTTCTATAGAATCTCATCAAACTCCTATATTTATGCTTTTATAAAATATCAGAAAAATTAAAATAGCAAATGACAATCAGATGGTTGTTCATATAATATGTACACCACTATAATTAGGATTTGAAAAAATTTCTATTATTGTATACGATATAAAAACAGCAAAGAATATATGAAATGCCAAAATCAAAAATAAAACAGTCGCATCGCTATTAAATATAATATACAAAAAAGCAACTATAAAAAATAAAAAGATATTCATTATAGAAATCAAACTAAGTATTTTTCAAAGGCTATAATACTTATTATTAAAAAACAAATTATATGTTATTCACACCATGATATTTCACAAAAATGCTGCTATAAATGCAATTATCATTACAATAAGCGCCAGAATTGGATTTGTAGTACCTTCTCCAGCTACAGCTGCCCTTATAGTAGCATCAAAAATACCACCAAATACCATTACCATTATAAAAATGAAAAATGCTATTGCTAATCCTACAAACAATCCTATAGTAGTCTTTCAAATCAGTCCCATAGGGGTAGGATTGGAGGGTTCTATTATTATACCTTTCATTTTTTGTAAATTAATATTTAAATTTAATAGATATTGCTTAAAAGTTTTTCATTTCAATATTATTATACAGTATAAGTAGTCATCAAAAAATTATATTGCTTTGAAAAAATTTTTTCTAGGACTTACCTTGTATAATGCTCAAATGTTCTTAATCCAGTTCTGCCAAGTAAATTAGCTTTTCTATCTTGTTATTTAATGCCTATTTTTAATGTTTTTTCATTACATACTAATTAGAGTCTGCTTAAAAAGTCTTTATTTCCATACACAATCTTCTTTTTAGCAAAAAGAAGCAAAAAAAGATTATATTATGGAGCTTTAATCTTTTTGATGTTTCGCTTTGCGAAAAGCAGTCTCTAAAAAAGACGGAAACATAACAAACAACTAAACTCAAAGAATATAGAACTTTTCCTTTTGATTAATTTAGAGGACAATTTTACCACTTTTTAAGTGGCCTCTAATTACATGACATTGTTTCTATATTATTTTGAAATTCAGATAAATTATCTTCCTTGGAAGCAAAAGATACTATATACCCTGCTTTATCATAGACAAAATAATATTGCATTATATAATGTTTAACCTCTTCATCAAAAATTGATTCATAAGCTTCAAATTTTGAATAATATCATTTTATTGTTTGTCAGGTACAATTAAAACTACTTTTTTTTATGTTTCATAGCATATTTAATATTGAAAGCTTTCTTTTTAGGTTTTGTACACTTCATTTGGCAAATGTCTTAGTATCTACTGAATCTTTCAAACTTGTTGAAGATATTATAATGTTATCTTGAAAAGGTCTTTCATAATCTTTATGACGAAAGCTTTTAACTATTTTGTGTCTTATCTGTTCTCACTCAAAAACTCATCCACTAATTTCTTGAAAGTCTTCATTTATTTGCATTGAAAAAATATCAAAATTTATAGTTTTTGTAGAAGGTCATCAAAAACATCCTGATAAAAACAAAACTCCTCAAACAAATAATACAAAGATTTTTAACCTTAACATATAGATAATAATTAAAAACTTATAAAAAAACATATAATACCGCCAATAAAACTCCAAGAACTGTTCATATAGCAAAACTTTTTGTATATACTTTATTTTTTTGTTCTTCGTTTTCTTGCAAATCGTCTTTTACTATCCAAATAGTAGCTATTATATAACCAATCATAATTCATACAATCACAATATACCCTGGCATCAAAATATCTCCATACAATTGAAAGTTAGAATCAGATAGTATATAATCACCTCTCAAAAAAAAGGCACCTACAAGTATAGACAAAAAGAAAAAAACTCATTTAAGAACTTCAAACAAAACTGCCATTTTTAATAATTGTTATTTATATATAAATTTGAAAAAACATATCTATTCTTCTTTTTTGAGTTCTATTTTTCAGTCGTTTGTGTTTATTCACATTACTTTTACTGTTATTTTATCTCATTCTTTGTAAAGAGTTTTGGGGTCTGAGACAAATCATCTGCCTAAGTTCTTTACATGACAAAGTCCAACTTTATTTTTACCTATATCAACAAAAACTCAATATTGTTCAACTCTTGTAATAGTTCATTGTATGACTTGTCATACTTCAGGAGTCCATATAGTTTCTTTTATCATATCAACAGCCATCTTTTCAGATTCTAAATCTTTGGATGTGATTACGGTTGTTCAGTCATCTTTGAAATCAATTTTTACTCAGGTTTGTCTGACTATTTCATTTATATTTGATCAGCCACTTCAAATGATTTCTCTGACTTGACTTGGTTCAAACTTCATATTAAGAATTCTTGGAGCATATATACTCATATTTTCTCTTGGTTTAGGCATAGTTTTTAGCATATGTTGTAGTATTTTTTCTCTTGCTTCATTTGCTTTGTTTATAGCCTTTTCTAATATGTCAAAATCAAGTCATTTTACTTTCATATCCATTTGCAATGCAGTTATTCAAGTCTGAGTTCATGCAACTTTGAAATCCATATCTCCCAAAAAATCTTCCACTCATTGTATGTCTGTTAATATTTGATGTTTCTTTCAATCAGTTATCAATCACATAGCTATTCAACTCACAGGAGATGTAATAGGTACCCCTGCATCCATCAAGGACAAAATAGTGGCACATACACTTGCCATAGATGAAGATCAATTGCTGCTCAATACTTCGCTAACTACTCTTATAGCATAAGAAAAATCTTCCTCTTTTGGAAGAATTGGTTTTATAGCTTTTTCTACTAATTTACCATGTCATATCTCTCTCCTGTTGGCAGGTCTTCATCATCTAGCTTCATTTGTAGCAAAAGCAGGCATGTTATAATGGTGCATAAATCTTTTTTCTTCTCAGTCAGATTCCATGTCATCTACCAACAAAACATCTCAAGGAGCTCATAGTGTTGTAGCACTTAAAACCTGTGTTTCTCATCTTTGAAATAGTCATGTTCAATGGATTCTAGTGTCTTCAAGTCATACTTGGCAATTGATTGGTCTGATATCATCAAGTCCTCTTCAATCCAATCTTTTTGATTCATTCAAGATTTTTTCTCTAATAAATTCTTTTATTATTTGGGAAACAGCCATTTTTACTTTGGTGTTTGTGAATTCTGATTCCTGATTTTCTTGAATTTTTTCATCTAAATGTTCAAAAACTTTTTGCTGTAATTTTTTGTATTTTTCTTGAAATTGTTTTTTGTTGCAAGACATAAAACCTTGCAATTCTTCAATATCAATATTTTCTTTGATATGATTAATTAGGTTTTCGCTTGGTTTGTTTATGGAAACTGTTTTTTCTTCAATATTAAAATTTTTCAAAAATTCTTCTTGCAGATTGCAATTTTGTTCAATTTCTTTTTGTCATATTTTGAAAGCTTCTATCAAAATATCGTTAGGAACTTCTTTACCTGAACATTCTACCATTGTAAGATTGTCTTTTTGTCATGCAATTGTTAGCTCCAATAATCATTGTTCAATTTCTTCATAAGTAGGATTAATTATGTATTTTCAATCCTTGTATCAAATTTTGACTGCTCATATAGGTCATTCAAATGGGATACCTGCTAATTTCATAGCAACACTTGCTCATATAATGCTTGGCACTCACAATGAATTTTCTTTGTCTACACTTAATGGAGTAATGGTTATTACTATATCGTTTATCATTCAATCAGGGAGCATAGGTCTAATACATCTATCAGTAATACGGGAAATAAGTATGGTTCTATCAGATGGTCTTCATTCTCTTCTGATGTAAGCTGCTCATCAGATCTTTCATCAAGCATAAAAAGATTCTCTACAATCTACTGTAAGTGGCAAAAAATCTTTGTCTTCTTGTGGTTCTTTGTTGATTACAGCAGTAACCAATATTGAACAACCTCAAAGAGAAATAACTACTGCTCAATCGGATAAAGGAGCTAGATTTCATGTGCTCATTTCAAACTTTTTTCAGTCCCATTCAATTCTTTTTGTTTGTTCTTGTATATTCAAATCTTTTATCATAAATTTCAAATTATATTTTTAAATGATCATTTTATAAATTTTTATTTAAAAAAATCAAGATAATATCAACCTTTTCATTTTTTGTATCCAAAATAGATTAAATAATAAGTTTTGCTTACTTTATAAGCGAAGTAATTTTATTTTGGTGCTTGTGATTTTTGCTTGAAAAAAAACCTATTATTAATATAAAGTCTAAAATATTTATCAACATAATTTTACTGTATTAATGATAATGACAATTATTTCTTTGATTCTTTTTTTTACTGCTGGGTTGTTAATATGATTTTTGTATTTTTATGTACAATTTTGAAAAAAAGATATTATCAACAATTTAAGGTCTGAAAATAATGAATTAAAAAATGAGAATTCTCAATTAAAACAAGAAAAAGAAGAAGCTGATGCTCAAAATAAACTTTTAAAAGAGTCTATTCAAGATTATCAACAAAAAAATTCTTATCTGAAAAGTGTTGTTAGTGAGTTGTCCACATATCAGCATGCAGTAAAAGAAGCTAGTAAAATTTCTATTCAGCTGCAACAACAATTAGCAATTTATGATCCTTCCATAAAAGACAAAGTAAAATATGCTCTTGAACAAGACCAAGATGATTACTCTGATGTAAATAATTTTAATGAAACAAAAACCAATGAAGATTCTAGCAAAAAGTTTTTTTAATTTTGTTGAAATAAAAATAATATTTTTTTCGTAATATATTTATTTTTATATAAAACTTTTTTTATGTTTAATTTTTCAGAAGAATTCATACAAAAACTTGTACAAAAAGAAAAAACTACTTTTAATGAATTTTATATAAAAACAGTAGATATTTTTTTTCGTTATTTAAAATCAAACTATTTTTTGGATAATACTCAAGTTTATGATATTTTATCAGATTTTTATTTAAAAATTTGGAATAGTCTTGATAAATATAGTTTTGAGTATAGTTTTAATGGATGGGTATGGATTGTGTTCAAAAATATTACCAAGGATTATTTCAAATCTATGAAAACTCAATCTTTTTTGAAATATCCTGAAAAAGAAGATTTTGCACTTGAAGATGTTATTCTTTCGGATGACAAAATACAAAATCAACTAGAAGAAAGTTATAAATTTGAATCTATTAAAAAAGAAATTGAAAAATTAGATGAAGACTCAAAACAAATCTTATATTTCAAATTTATACAAAATTTAACTAATAAAGAAATAGCTGAGATTGTTTGAATATCTCCTGATAATGTAAGACAGAAAGTTTCTAGAAGTATCAAAAAACTTAGATATAAACTAAAAAATGAAAAAGAATAATAAAAATACTATGAGACAAATGTCAATTAAATTATTTTTTTATATTTTTAAAACTAGCCAAAATCACCATATAGAGCCTATTTCAAAAAACTATAGTTTTTGTGGGCAAATATATATAACGAGAAAAAAACCTTGAAAATCCTTGTTTATACAATAATATGAAGTTATATTTATATTATAAAACAACATAACACAATGACAAAAACTGAACTTATTGCTACAGTTGCAGACAAGTTAGGAGTTTCTAAGAGAATGGCTTCTGACATGGTTAATACTTTTGTAGAAAGTGTTGTACAAGGTGTGAAGAAAGACTGAGAAGTAAGAATTCAATGATTTGGTACATTCAAAGTATCAAAAAGAAATGCAAGAGATTGAAGAAATCCAAGAACAGGAGAAAAAATAAGAATTCAAGCTATGAAGCTTCCTGCTTTCAAAGCTGGTACTGAATTCAAAAAAGCAGTTAAATAAGTTTAATTGTTTTTATTTTAAAAAAGAGGTCCTGAGTATTCAGGACTTTTTTTGTTTTTGATGAAAAAAACTTAACAATTTGTATGTTAAGTTTTTGTAATTTAATTTATTATCTGTTGTAAAAGTTAATATTTCAGTATAAAAGGTTCTTTTTTAGAAAAATATTTCACAGTGTAGAACTAAAAAAGCATACTATTTATTATGAATTTTTGATATTTTTCAATTTACAATAAGTAGAAAAGTTTCTTATTTCGTGAAATCGGTTAATAAGAGATTTATGCTCAAAAAAACAAACTCTACTATATTTTTACATTAATTCCAGGTCACATTGTAGGACTTACTACAACTTTTTGAACTAATTTTCACTTAACTCCTGCGGGTTTGGCTTCATTAATTGCTTCTATCAATGCATCTAAGTTTTCTTTAAGTTTTTCGGCTTCAAATGAAGTTTTTCATAATATGCAATGTATATTTCCTGTTTTATCTAGTTTGAATTCTCTCCTTCATTTTTTGATTTCAGAGATAGTTCATTTCAAATCATTAGTAACAGTTCATGCTTTTGGAGAAGGCATCACTCATCTTGGTCACAATATCTTTGCAACAGACGCTAATTCCTTCATCATATCTTGAGTAGTAACCAAAACATCAAAATTTATTTTTCAATCTTTTATATCTTTCAACAAATCTTGATTTCCAACAATTTCTGCACCGCTGTCTTTTGCTTCTTGAATTTTGTCATCACTTACAAATGCTCATACTTTAGTGTCTTTCCCTGTTCCGTTAGGTAAAACAACAGTTGATCTTATCATTTGATCATTATATTTTGGATTGGCAGAAGTTTTGATACTTGCTTCAACAGTTCATTCAAACTTTGAAAAAGATCACTTTTTTACTAATTCAAAAGCTTCCAAAGGCTCATAAGAGCTGTTTTTGTTAAATTGTTTTAAAAAATCAGCATATTTTTTTCCGTGTCTTTTTGCCATTGTAATAATTTATTAAATAAAACGGTAATGACGGATTATACATCCTCCCGAAAAATACTATTTAACTAGTCTTGTGTTTCTATTCACATGTTTTTTGCTGTACCAGCAATAGTTTTTACTATAGAATCTATATTATCTGTATTCATTACAGGTTTTTTGATCTCTGCAATAGCTACCAAATCGTCCTTGTTTAATTTTCAAACAGATTTTTTGTTTGGTTCTCAAGATCATTTTTTTTGACTAGCTTTCCATAAGATCAAATTAGAAGTCAAGGGAGGTAATATCTCCATTTCATAACTTCTATCAATAAATATCTTAACATTCACTGGAACCATAATTTCTGCTCAGCCATACTCCTTAATTAGATCTGCAGTTTTATCATTAAACTCCTTAACAAATTGTCATATATTTACTCCATGTTGTCCCAAAATTGGACCTATTGGTGGAGCTGGAGTGGCTTTTCAGGCTGGCATATGTAGGGCAAACTCTTTTTGTACTTTTGCGGCCATTTGTATTGTTTGTTTAAAAAAATAAAAAACTATTCATATATTGCCATATATATATGTTTTTTTCAATCAATATTTTGTACTATTCAAAGGCTATTATATGAATTGTATTCTTGACCAGTAAATACATATATATAATTTTGCAATACATCATCATTTATAATGTTTTTTTCCTCATTTTCAACATTATTTTTGTATATATCAACTTCTGAATTTCATTTATAAACAATTTGAACATCATTTATATCTTCTTGTTGGCCAAACAACCTGATAGCTGGAATAATTATTTCATCAATAGATACTATTCCATGTGGATAAAAATTTCATCAATGTCCACGAAAAATTCATGCTCTACAAGCTTTTATCACATCTTCATACAAACCATCATCAAATCCATCTTCATCTTCAAATTCACAATCCTGAGAAACAAAATTAAGCTCTTTGTCCAAGAACTCCTCATAATAATTTATATAAAAAGAAGCCAACTGTTGTCTTGTATAGTTTTTGATTAATATTCAATCTCAAATATCGTATTTGTAATTAATTTCATCGCTGTATTCTTCTTGTAGATCTTCAGTCTTTTGATCTGTAGGTAAATCATTTGATTCTTCATCTTTAACATCATCTTCGTTTTTTTGATCATCTTTTGTTTCATCATTATTTGCATCTTTCTCTGTTTCTGTTTCTGTTTCTGTTTCTGTTTCTGTTTCATCATTTCTTATTAATTCTTTATCGATATCTTGATTTTCATCTAATTCTGTTTTATCAATATCTTTATCTTTTGATTTTTCTCAGGTAAGATTGTCTAATTCTTTATGGGACACACTTAATTCATTGGTTTCTTGTCAGTGCTGTTGCAAATCTTCTGATATTCAAAATGAAAAATAAAGATAATAAGACATTATCAATGCAACAAACAACAAACTTAAAGAGAAAATAACAACTTTTCTTTGTTCCATAAAAATTTAATTATATTAATTAGGGGCCACTTATAAAAATAGAAAATTTAGCCTCTAATTTAATTAAAAGAAAAAAAAGTTCCTTCTTTCAAAAATATAGTTATTTACTATACTTTAGTTTTTTTAGAGACTGCTTGCACTTTACAAGAATATGTAGATGAAGACTTTTTAAGCAGGCTCTAGTTAATTCTTTCTACTTTTTCAAAAGGAACCATCATAGGAGTAAGTCTGCCTAATATTTCAACATTTACATATACAACTCACTTGTGAGTGTCAATTTCAGAAATGGCTCATTTGGTTCATTTAAACTCTCATTCAGTCAAAGTAACAATATCACCAACCTTAAAAGGTGAAATATGTTCAGCTCTTTCTGTTTTTTCTTGAATATGTTTCATAATATCGTCAAACTCTTTGTCGGTAAGAGGTACTGGACGAGTTTCCGCTCCAACTATTAGTCTAACTCATGGTGTGTTTCTTATTACATACCATATTTTGTCATTCATTTTTGATTTTACAAAAACATAACCAGGGTACAATTTTTTTTGGTTTATCTTTTTTTCTCATCCAGAAGACTTTTTGTAGCTCACTTCAGGCACAGTAGGAACCATAAAATCTACTATTTCATCTTCAAGTCATTCTTTTTTTATCCTTTCCATAAGGTTTTCTATAACGATATGTTCTTGTGCAGATACAACACTTAATACATACCATCTAAAATTTTCATCCTTAATCTGTTTTTTTATTTCAATATTTTCGCTCATTAAAATTTATGACATTATTTGATAAAATACTTGATATACATTTAGATAAACCCAATCAAGCATTGCAAAATACAAAGATGCAATTATAACAACTACAAATATAGCAATAGTAAGATTAATAACTTCATTTTTGGTAGGCTTTTTGACTTGTTTTAAAGTTTCTAAACTATCATAAAAAAAATTCAACATATTATAATTTAGATTAAAAAATAAAAAGCATTATTAAACACTACTTATAGTGATTTAGCAAAAAAAATCAACAAAAATTAAATTATTCGTTGATTTGGATTTTATATCAAGTTAACTGGCTTGCTAGCTTGATGTTTATTGCCTGTTTTCATATTGCGATTGCTTTTTGTTCTTGATCAACATCAACTTTTGCTACATTTCAGTCAACAACAACTTTTTTTATTTGTGCAGGTTTTAAAGATTCTTTTATTAAATTTTCAGGTTCTTCAAAGTTTTGAATAAATTCCACTTTTTCTCATTCAAGGATAGAAAGTATAGTATGTATTCTGTCTCACCCTCTTCACATAAAAACTCATACTGGATCTATTCTTTCATCATCACTTTTTACTAATACTTTTGATTTTTTACCAGCAGATCTTACAATTTTTATTATTTGAACATCTCAGTTTTTTACTTCAGGGACAATTTCTTTTAGTATGGTATATATAAAATCAGTTGTAGATTGAGTAATATCCAAAACTATTCATCATTGTCATCTTGAAATTTGTCTCAACAATACGAAAATTTCTTCTCAAATATTATAAATTCTATTAGGGATTTGTCATTCTGGTGGTAAGATAACAGTAGCTCATTCTATATCTAACACTACATTTTCGTTAATAACTTTGATTACTTTACCTTTCAAGATTTCTCATTGTTTGTTTTGAAACTTTTCATAAAATCTTTCTCTTTCTATCTTTCTTGTGTTTTGTTTGATTGTTTGGGCAGCTGCTTGAACTGATATCCTGCTAAACTCCAAAGGATCAGGAGTTATATCTATATATATTATTTCTCACACTTTGCAATTACTTTTGTATTTTTTTGCATCTTCCAAAGATATCTCTTTGTTTGAATCGTTGACTTCTTCAACAACATTAAGTTGTCTGTATATTGTAATAGAACCATCATGTCAAATAGTAACATGTAAAGCATATTTTTTATCAGGAGTTAGGTAATCTTTTTTGAAAGCACTTTTTATACCAAGCTTTACAATGTCCAATACCTGTTGAGGATCAAACTTATATTCATCAATTAACTGTTTGATAGAGGACTGAATAGTATTTCAATCAATTTTCATTATTAATTATATGTTTTTAGATAATAAATATACTTTAGTTAGTGTAATTTTTTGACATTTTTAGTGGATAATAAATAGTGCCTGCTGAAAAAGTTCAAATTTGTATGTTTTTGTGCAGTGCCAGCAGCTACTAAAAAACTAAAATATTGCAAACAACTGCGTTTTCAAAATAAGGAATTTGTACATTTTATAATTTAGTGTGCACTTTCAAAATGTTAAAATGCGCACTAAATAACAAGCCCCTAATTTTTTAGGGGCTTAACTAATAAATTTATAAGAATTTTTATTATAAAATCAAGAAAAAAACCTTCAACCTTAATTATAAATTTTAATAAATTAAGAGAATAACTGCTATTAACTGCTTTTCAATCTTAAATTTTATATTATCCCCAAAGTTATTTGCAAAAGAAAAAGGCCTGGAAATTCCAGACCTTTATTGGCTTTATTGTTTTTCTTCTTCCTTGCAAACTAGGGAATTGGCATTATTTTTTCCTATAGTGTTTAGTATCTTGTGCTCCTCCTTTTCCTGATCTATCTCAGTCTTTATAATTTTTTCTATCTTCTCTATCCCTCGAAATGTGCCGTCATTGTATCCAAGCAATAAGTTTACCCTAAAGTAGACCTGTCCCTTTACGGGGACCTGCGATAGGTCCACTTGGGAGGTTATCTTCCTTATCTCTCTTTTTTGGAAATGATTAGTAATAACTAGTCCTCCCAACAATACGACCAACACTATAATTATAAACAACATTATAACCTCAGAAAACTTCGCACCATCCAAAAAGCCTATTAAACCTTGCATAAAGTCCTCCTTTTTTTGTTGGAAAGTTTAAATGTATCAAATATATAATGATTTTGTTTTGCATGTCAACCAAAAATGTTGTTTTTTTGAACAATGTTTGTAAAATTTTTGTAAGATCTTGGTGAAAATGAGATTTTCTAAGCAACCCAATGGCTATATTTTTCTATCTTTCAATGTACTATATCTTGATAATATTTACTTATCAGATATCATTTATTAGTACCAAAATTTACTTTTTTTCATTTTTGGTCTGTGATACCTCATATAGGGCTGATTTCTGCAGCTGTTCCAACAAAAAAAGCTTCATCATACAAATACATTTCTTCTAGTTTAATATCCTTTTGTTCAACATCAAATCACATATCCTGAGCAATTCAGTTTATTATTGTGTCTCTTGTGATTCAAGGCAATATGCTTGATGTTTTGGGAGTATGTAGTGTATTGTTTTTTATAAAAAATATATTTTCTCCTGGTCATTCAGCTATATTTCATTGATGATCTAATAACAATGCCTCATCGTATCAAGCTTTTTGTGCCTCATTGTTTGACAAAAAACTATTAACATAATATCAACCAACCTTTGCTTTATGATCAATACTTTGTGGATGAGGTCTGATAAAACTAGATATCAATACTGATATTGGATCTTTTGATAAGTATTTTCACCATGGCCATACAGATATTGAAGTGTTTACATTTGCTCATTTGGGATTTAGTCACATTTTTCAATATCCATACCAAACTATAGGTCTTACATATCAGCTATATATTCAGTTTTTTTGTATTAATTGGTTTGTGATTTCGCAAATGTCTTTAATAGTATATTTGCTTTCCATTTCCATTAATTGCATGCTATAAAATAATCTTTTGATATGATCATTTAGTCTAAAACATCTGGGTCATTCAGATGTAGAATAAAATCTAATTCCTTCAAACACGGAAGTTCAATAGTGTAATGCATGTATTACTGTGTGTTGGGTAGAGTTGTCCCAATCTATAAACTCTCAGTTTTGCCAGATATACTTGCTTTCTATTCACATATTCAAATAAGTAAAATAAATAAAACATTATCTGCTAAAAAAAACTTTTTTAGCAAAAAAGAAACAAAAAAGGCCATACCATAGGAATTTCATTCTTTTGATGTTTTGTTAAGCAGAAATCATCTATCAAAAAACTTATAGTTTTACAATTCACTGGAAATATTTTTTTACAAAATGGACTCTGTGAAATCCTGCTCTTCGGGGATCGAAGTTGAAAACATTTATATTAGTGTGCTTTATATTTTTTCAGTGTACACTAAATTACTGCTTTTGGGGAATAATTCAAGCAAAAATTAGTCAAAATTATGTTGATTTTTGTAAATATTAATATATACCAAACTGATATTAATTTTTTTATAACTTTATAAATTAATTGAAAAATGAAACAGGCAACATTGTGAATAATAACTCAGTGAGATAATATACTATTGTGTATGAAGAAAAGGTGATTTGGTGAATGATTATTGAATGGCCCAGGAGGCAAGCAAAAAGAATGAGAGACCTTGTCTCAAGCCATGATAAGAGAGATGAATGAAGAGACAGGCTTGGAGTGTGATGAATCTGATCTTACAAATACTTGAGTTTTGCATTTCTTATTTGAAGCTAATAGTGACTGGAATCAGGTAGTTAATCTTTTTAGAATACAAAATTTTAGATGACACCCACAAGAAACCGAAGAGATGAAGCCCATGTGGTTTGATGCTTCTGATATACCTTATGATAAGATGTGGGAAGATGATTATATATGGCTTCCAAGGGTTTTGAACTGAGAGTATGTAGAGTATAAATTTTATTTTGGAAAAGATGGTAGTATAGTTGATTCCGTGATTTTAGTTTAACAATAAAAAAATCAAAAAAAATGTTGACTTTGCGTTTGTTTTTATTATAAGGGGATTGTCTTAATTTATATTATTAACATTTTTAGTTTAATATGAAACAATCAATAACAAACAATCCTGAAACATTATCCAAAAAAGAACATAATGATTCTTTTGACCTTTGTAGTGAAAGTATTTTGGATGTGTTGTCTTGCGATTCCTTGTTAAAAGTTAGAGAAAGAATTTGAGGTAAGTTTTCATCAATAGTTGCAAAAATAGATACTAAAAGATATGCTCAAGCTGCACTTATCACTGCAGTGTTAACTATATCTCCAAGTGTTGTTACTGATTTTGATAATGCTTCCGCTTCCCAGGAATGATTTATACAATCCAGATCTGCATCAGATCAAGAACAATCTTCTAAATCTTTTGATTCTAATAGGCAAACACAACAAAGACAAACTTGATATCAATCTTCTCATCAAGCTTATGAGTTTGATGAACCAAAATTAAAAAGAGTTTTTGACCTTTTGAGTAGGCACGATAGTATCAATGATATTAATGAATTACCTACTGATTCCATAATTGACTTGCTTAATGCTTTGTGAATAAATCCTACAAAAGAAAATAGAGCTGAATTGTATGAGATTCTTGGTTTGTGAAATGCAAGAGATTATGAAAGGACATTTAATCAAAATATTGAAATGATTGGAAAAATGAAATCTTTACTAAAATCAGAAGTTTTAGATAAAAATGAGTCTGATGGTGAAACAATGATCAAAAGACAATGATATCTGAATACTAATTATTAAAAAATAAGGAATTATTTAATACTTTCTAGTTTTTTTCTACACAAATATCCAAATTGATCTTAATCAAAAATTCTTAAGTTTTTTGAAACTATACAGAAAAATTTTTTAATTTATTTTTGACTTTTAGTAGCTTTTTGAATATAATACACTAGTATTTATATTTTTATTTTTGATTTTGGATGGAAAGTAATAGGAAAGAAAGAATAGTGGAAAATTGAATACCACAGCAACCTTTTGTTAGTAATTATAATATTACCGACGAAAATTTTGATAATTTTGAATGAAAAACTCCCAATCAGATAATACCTGACCTTTGATGATATGTTCAAAGAGCAATCTGAACCGGAATCATTCCTCAAGAATCAATACATGTTGTTTCATATATGCCAAGTAAGGAATATTTGTCGTATTTGTCAGAACTTAAATGAAAAAAATTAGACAAAGAAAGTATTGTAAAATTAAAAGACATAAAATGAACTGCAGATAATATTATCAAAAAAATTTCTTGAAAATCTTTTTATAATATGAATTTCATATCTTCTTGAACAGCTCAAGAACTTATGTGAGTTTTTACTAATTCTGGTGAGAAATTTAGACTTGAAAATGTTTGACTTGAAGAAAATATAAATTGTGCAAACTCCAAGTCTTATTTGAGGCATACTTTTGGTTCAAAAATGGTAAAATGAGAAGTATTAAATGTTTATGACTATGACTTTCGCAAAAAGGCAAAAAAAGTATTTAACAAGTTTATGCAAAAATGATTTTATTGTAGGATTAGATTAGATAGGTCTGTTTCTGGTGTTGGCTCACAAACAATTAAAAATGAACAACAAATAGATGAACTTTGTAATTTGGTAAAATTGGATAAATGACATTTATGACAGCAAATTTTGTTTGAAGCTTTTATCCCTGAAATTGAAACAAGTCCAAGTTGTCAAGGATATGTTGATTGAAATGGTAATGTAGAAATTTATGAATATACTGACCAAATTTTGGATGATGGTGTCCATCAGTGAAATGTTATATTAAAAGATCGTCAAAATTTAATGAATTTGATGAATAAAACTACAAATCAAATATGAAAAAAGATGAACAAGGAACTTGGAATCAAAGGATTTTTTGGAGCTGATTTTTTGCTGATTGATACAAGTAAAGTAAAAGATATTGAAAGTATTTTGTGATGAAAAGTTGATTATTTTCAAGAAGGTGATACAACATATGCTTTGGTATTGTGCGAGGTTAATCGAAGGATGACATGAGCTTATGCTTCTAGTCTTGTTAATAATTTGTATCCTGAAGAAGTTTGAAATGATTATGTTTGTAATATAAATACCATTACTTATAACTGTGATAAAGAAAATTCCATCGACGAAAATTTTGAAAAAGTTCAAGATAAAATTATTCTTGCTTTGAAAAAAAACTGACTTCTTTTTGAGCCTTGAAGAGATAAATGAAAATATTGAGTATATCCTTTTAGTGTGCAAAAAGGGAAAATCCAGGTGGCAGTAGTTGCAAAATCTCAACAGCACAAAGAAGAAATACTTAAAAGTGTTTCAAATGTTCTTGATAATATAAAAAGTTAGAAATGTTAAATGAGCAAATTTTACAACTAACTGATGAATTGGTAAGGATACCATCTGTATCAGGTGATGTTTGAAAAAATGATGAGTGTATAGATTTTGTACATTCATATTTTGATAATATTTCAAATGCAAGGATCCAAAAAATTTATTATGAAAACAAGCCTTCTTTGATAGTAAGTAATTTTGATTGAAGATGGTCTGATGTAGTGCTTAATGGGCATGTAGATGTGGTTCCTGCTAATGATCAGCACCAGTTTGAGCCATTACTTGATTGAAATCTTCTTTATTGAAGATGAGCTGGAGATATGAAATCTGGTATAGCAATCATGACTTTATTAATGAAACAATTACTTGAAGAAAACTATTCCAAAAAGGTATCTTTGATAATCACATCTGATGAAGAAGTTGGCTGAGGAAATTGAGTATGAAGTTTGACAAAAGATTGATATTGATGAGATGTAGTTTTGATTCCAGATTGATGAACAACTAATCAAATAGTTGTATGCCAAAAATGAATAATGATTTTTTCAGTGAAAGCTTATGGTAAGTCTTGTCATAGTAGCAGACCATGGTTATGAGAAAATGCAATAGACAATTTAATCAGGCTTTATGAATTATTAAAAAATTTTTTTGAAAATCCCAAAAAGCTTTATTGACCGGATAACTGGTGATGTAGTGTGAATATGAACATAATAAGTGCTGGCTTGTGAAAAAATGTAATTCCTGATAGTGCTGAAGCTACTTTTGATATAAGATTTACAGAAGATTTTACAAACAATTATGTCATTGATAAAATACAAGAGCTTGTTAAAATGTGCAATAGTGAAATTAGTGATAAAATTTTTGGATCGTTGTTGGCAACAGATGAAAAAGATGATATTGTCCAAAAATTCTATCAAACAGTCAAAAATGAACTTCCAGACAGCCAAGTTGATTTGATAAAAGAGCATGGTTGATCAGATTGAAGGTTTTTCGCTGAAGCTTGAGCAAAAGTGCTTTTACAAAGACCTGAGTGTGGAAATTTACACTGAAAAGATGAATGGGTAAATATAGACACTTTCCTCCCTGTTTATAATAGCTTTTATAATTTCTTGAAAAGTTTGTAAAACTTATTTTCTACAAATTCAGGTAAGATAAATCTATTGATTTTTTTTCAAAAATGATTAACTGTTATTTATTGTATGTTTTTCTATATCTAGAAAATCAAAAAATTACACTTCTTATATTCTATCTTCCCCTTTTTGTCCCGTAAAAAATAAAAATGTCTTTAATTTTATAGGTTCAAAAATTTTTCTCAAAAAGAAAATTGTATAATACAAACTTTTGCAAGCAGTTTTTAGTATTTTAAATTAATCTCTTGATGAGTAAAGTTTCTCCCAAGATAGAGCAAAGTTGGAAAAATCTACTTAAAGATGAATTTCATAAAGAATACTTTTCTTCTTTAAAAGATTTTTTGCTGGAAGAAAGAGACTCTTACCAAATTTTCCCACCTGCAGGCAAAATATTTGCAGCTTTTAACAACTGTCCATTTGATATACTAAAAGTTGTAATAATCTGACAGGATCCTTACCATTGACCGGGCCAAGCAAATGGCCTTTGTTTTTCTGTAAATCCCTGAGTTGCCAAGCCTCCGTCTTTGCAAAATATTTACAAAGAAATACAAAACGATTTGTCTGTTGATATGTCTGAAAGCGGTGATCTGTCAAAATGGCCTCAGCAGTGAGTTTTGTTGTTGAATGCAACTTTGACAGTGAGGAAATGACAGGCTGGTTCTCATAAATGACAGTGATGGGAGCAATTTACAAATAATGTTATCAATTTGATCAGCCAGCACAAAGAATGAGTAGTTTTTTTGCTTTGGTGAAATTATGCCAAAGAAAAAAAAGAACTAATAGATACAAGTAAACATTATGTTTTGGAAGCGGCCCATCCAAGCCCTTTTTCTGCGTATAAGTGATTTTTTGGCTGTAAGCATTTTTCCAAAACTAATGAAATTCTGGAACAACAAAACAAAACTCCTATTCAGTGGCAGGTTTAACACGAAATTTAAAATTATAAAGAAGGCATACGATTTTATTAGTAATTATCAGATTAAGGTTGTTAGTAATTTCTTGCCTGAAAAAATCTCTTGCATTTGTTGTATAAATTTTTATCATAAAATTAACTTTAGATATTTAAGTCTAACAAAAATGACTACAAAATCAGTATCACATATCAGAATAGATTCTGAATTGAAGCAAAAAGCTCAAAAACTATCAAAAGACCTTTGATTGTCATTTTCTGATGTGGTAAATTTATTGTTAAAAAAATTTATTTTGGAAAAAAAAATTGAAATTTCAATTGATTCTAATGAATGGACTACAGTTTTAGATTTTGAAAAAGAAAACATAAATCAAGATGAATTTTTAGATGAGTTGAAAAAAGCTGTAAATAATGGTTAAACCTTGGGTTAAGTTTATTTATAGTTTGGATAAAAAACTAAGAAAAAGACTTTTAAAAATTTCCGAAGATATAATAAATAATGAATTGTCAGGTTATGATGTTAAGAGATTGTCTTGAGCACAAAACCTATATAGATGCAGATTTTGAAATATTAGAATAATTTTTAGAAAATCCAATACAAAAAATGAAATAAAAAAAATTGATTTTAGAGGAGGAATTTATAAATAGTGTCTGTTGATTTATAGCTAATTACTGAACAAGGAGTTGTAGTTTCTTGCCATTTTATTATATTATCTTAAAATGATTATGAAAATAATGAAAGACATACTAACAAAACGAAATCTTGAAATTTATTATAAAAGTATCAACGACCCTAATCTTGATAAAGATATACAAATAATTACCAGTCTTGTAAACGATTTTGTCAAAAAATACAAATGAAAAATTGCTAATATGGATGATGACTGATTTTTGGAAATGTTTGAAGATGATGATACCATCTCATATGTAATTGTCAAAGTTGGTAGGTATCTGTGATTGAAGTCCGCTATAAATACACAGGATCAGGAAATTCTCAAAAAAGAACAAGAATTTCAGGAATTTATAACTGATATTTCAAACAAACTAATCTTTGTAGATCAAGAGCTCAAGGAATTTTGATATGAAAAATTAATTGAATTTTCTCAAAAACCTAAACTAAAAGACTATCAAAATCGATTTGTCCAAAAAGCTAATTCAATCAAGTATCTTTTGGATTATGATACAGAATATGCTCTCAACCTAAAATCAAACGCTACCAGCAATGTCTTGGACAACCTTCAACAAGAGCTTGTAAGTAGTTTTATTTTCAGGATTGAAACAGACTGAAAGGCAAAATTTCTTACAGAGGCTCAGGTAAGGAAACTAAGATATTCTGTCAACCCTCAGACAAGGAAAAAAGCTTTTGACTCAATCAGGAGAAGGTATCTGGATAAAAAGGTTCAGATAACTCTTGGTAATGTATATGCAAGTGTTGTAAAGGATCGAGTTGCTAGTGTCAAACTTAGATGATTTTCTAATGTTATGCAGCCCAGGAATTTATCAGAAGAGATGCATGATGAAGTTGTCCAAACTCTATTGGATCAGGTTAATAGTTCTGTTCATCTTTATCAAAGATACAATCAAATAAAGGCAAAATTGCTGTGAAAAGATAAATTAAGATATTATGATGTTTTTGCACCGCTTCAAACACAAGATAAAAAAATCCCTTTCCAGCAAGGGTTGGATATGTTCCTGGATTGTATGAAGAAGTTTGACCAAGAGTTTTTTCAGTATTCAAAGAAGATGTTTGAAAATTGACAGGTAGATGTTTTCCCCAAAAGATGAAAAAGATGAGGTGCATTTGCAAGCTCTGACAAGGATCATTTAAGTTTTATTCTTTTGAATTATTCAGAAACTTTGGATGATGTATCTGCAATTGCTCATGAAATGGGGCATGCTATACATTGATATTTTTCTCAACAACAACCAAGAAAAGTTTATGATACATGATTATGCCTTGCTGAAACCGCTTCTGTATTCAATGAACTTGTTTTTGCTGATTACATAAAATCAACACTTCAAAAAGAGCAAAAAATAGACTTTTTGTCAAAACAACTAGAAAATGCTTTTGCTACTATATTTAGACAGGTGCAATATGTAAACTTTGAAAAAGCAGTTCATCAAAGTTTTTATGAATGAAATCAACTTACTTACAAAGATCTTAATAAACTTTGGAGGTATGAACAGTTAAAAATGTCTGCAGATACTATTGAATATGATGTTCCTGAGTACAAAGAGTGTACATGGAGCCAAATTCCTCACATATTTGCCGTGCCTTTTTATTGTTATGCTTATGCTTTTGGTAATATACTGAGTTTTGCATTGTACCAAAAATACAGGCAGGAATCACAAAACTTTATCCCCAAATATAAACAAATTTTGTCAAAATGAGGTAGTATGCCTCCCAAAGAACTTATGTCCACTGTATGAATTGATATTTCATCAAAGCAGTTTTATAATAACTGATTAAAAACTATTCAGGATATGTTGGAAGAGTTTGAAAGTTTGGTATAACGACCTAGACACTTCTTTTAGAAAAAGAAAAAAATCATAAATCTATAAGGTTTTTGTATAGTAACTCTCAAATTTTTGCTATATATTTACTATCAAGTTTATTATTTTTATTCTTGTATCCCAAAGATTTTATAAGTTGATGCATATCATTGAGGTGAACTTGTAAGTGGTGTGATCCTAAATCATTAATACCATTTCTAAAGTTTTTCAATAAATTCAAGTAGGCTCATATACGATACAGCTATCTTGAGATATATTCTTAAAGAATTCAGAAATTTCTTTATTGTTATTTCAAATTTTCAAAAAGGTGTTGATTTTTAAATTATAAATATGTAAAATGCTTTTGGAAACATCAATGCCAATAAAATGTTAGTTTTGTTGTTTGTTCATAATATTTCTTTATTTTTATATTATACGAGAGAGTGCTTAAAAAGTATTAAAATTGCTCTCTAATTTAAAGTAAAAGTTTTTACTCTGTGGAACATTCAAATTCCATAATGTAGTCTTTCTTTGCTTCTTTTTGTTTAAAAAAAGATTATGTATGGAAATACAGTCTTTTTAGGTAGGCTCTATATTAATTTTTATTTTGTAATTTGCGCTTATTAAGTTTAAAGATGCATATAATTATAGTTTGAATATTACTTACAATATTTTGAATTTTTGCTGTATACTCTGTAAGTATATACGAGTCTTTTAGATTAACCGTTAGATTAGAGGAAATAGATCCTTCTAATTATTTTTATTTTCTTAGACACATTCAAAGTGTTGGAATAGCAGTAATTGCAGCAATTATTGTCTACAAGATACCATTGAAAATATTTCAAGAATACAGAAACTATATAATGATAGCTGCATTTTTGATACAACTTTTGGTATTTACAAATTTGTGAGTAGAATTACATGGATCCAAATGATGGATTTCATTATGACGACTTGGAACTTTGCAGCCTGCTGAATTATTCAAACTATCATTTGTAATATTTCTATCTTGATGGTTTTTGAAAAAGAAAGACATGCTAAATACTTTACATTGATTTTTGTGATTTTTGCTGGTTAGTTGATTATTGTCTCTTGTATTTTTTGCATTACCGGATTTATGAACATTGATGGTATTAGCTCCAGTAGCATTGATAATGTATTGGTATGCTTGAGGAAAATTAAGATATATTCTGGTATTATTAGTGGCTTGATCATTATTATGATACAGTATATGAATGCAGTTTCATTATATACAACAAAGGTTTGAATATTTTTTTAATCCAGAAGTTGATGAAACAGGTAGATGAATATGATGGCAAACTCAGCAGGCACTGACATCAGTTTGATGATGATGACTACTTGGCTCGTGATACTGAAAGGGGTTACAAAAATTTTGATATATACCAATTGCTCAGTCAGACTTTATATTTGCAGCATTTTCTGAAGAAATAGGTCTTATATGAAACAGTATTTTATTAACACTTTACTTTCTATTGGCATACTTTTTTCTTAAATGATTAAGAGATGTAAAAAGCGAGTATTTCAAACTTTTGTGAATAGGGATTCTTTCTTTGATTATTATTCAAGCATTTATTAATATTTGAGTTAATATAAATATTCTTCCACTGACAGGTATTACACTTCCTTTTATAAGTTATTGATGAACGGCTATAATGATAAACTTTGTACAGTTGGTACTTTTGTACAAAATAATAACTGAAGGCAAAAATCTATAGTTTTTTAAATTTAGATTTTCAAAACATTTTATTTTTCTTTATAAGTCCAAACTCAATCCCATTTTTTAGGAGGATCTTGTAAAAGTATTTCACATCTTTGTATGAAAATATCTGTAGTTGGATCTGATTTTATTTCTTTGGTTTCGTTAAAAATTTCTATTGCTTTTTCAAAGTTTCATTCAAAATAATTATGTAAACCCTTTTCAAATTTTTGTATAAAAACATCTAGTGTTATAAAGTGTTCTTGTCAAATAGTTTTTTTGAATACTGGTAATATTTCATATATTTCAACGGATTCTTTTTTTCATTTAACTTGTATCCTATCAATTTTCCTGTACAAAAAGTCAGTCTTATCTTTGATATTTTTTATAAAATTACCAGATGCACAAATATTTGTCTGGTAAAACTTGTTTATTCATTCTAATCTTGCTGCTAAATTCACATTATCTCATATTATGGTATAGTTAAGTTTGTATTCTTCTGATCAGATGTCTCATACAATAGCATTTCAATAATGTAATCAAATTCTTGTTTGTAAGTTTATATCTTGATTCATTTTTTGTTTAACCTCCTTGTTTATATCTTCAATTCATTTTATATTTAATACAGCTGATTTGGCAGCTAAATAACATGCATTATTATCCTCCCAAAAAGCCATAACTGCATCTCAAATGTATTTATCTATGAATCATTTGTTCAATGAAATATTCTCACTCATTTTTTCCAAATATATATTCAAAAATTGAATATTTTCCTCTGGAGTGAGTTTTTCGGAGGTTTCGGTAAATCAAGCAATATCAGAAAAATATATTGATATTTCTTTCTTTTTGGCTTGTTTTTGTCAAATTTCATCATCTTCTTTTGATAGGTTCTTTCCTACATACAAACCAAATAGTTTTTGAAAATTTTCCTTTAAAACATTCACCTCCATTATGTAATATATTGATGTTAGCAATAATTGTAAAAATATGACCAAAAATAATGTTCCCAAAGGCAAAAATACTGATGTAGTTCAATAAAAAATTCATAAAATAGAAAATGTTATTCATATAAGTATTAGTAACAACAACTCTGAAAGTAAAAGATAAAAAATGAATTTGTAAGAACCAGAGAACTTAAATATTATCAAAATAAAAATATTAAGCAAAACTAATCCAAAGGCTATCCAAAAAAGCTCACTTTTATTAGGTGTATAAATAAAATCTTCATTCATCATAGCAAGAGTGGTGTTTGCATGGAACATAACTCAAGGAGTAGATCACATTAGGCTTGGTTTTATATCTTGTAATGCTGGATCAGTTGCTCATATAAAAACTATCTTATCTTCAAAATAACTTCAAACATCACCTTCATTTTTGTATATATCATAAAGGGAGACATAGTTGAAATTACGAGGGTTAATTTCATAAACTGGAGTAAAAATAAATGGTCTATTGGTAAATTCTACTTTAGGTATTCTTAAATTTCATATATTAAGAAAGTCTTTGGTTTCTTCAATTTCTTGGTGTAATTGAGCTCATTGTCAATAAATTCTTTGTTTATTACTTTTTTCGTATAGATTATAAACTTTTGAAGAGAAGGGGTTCATAAAACTATTATTTTCGTTATCTTTTCCTAATCAAACTCTTAATCAAATATCATATCATCTATGCACTTTACTATTTATATGTCAAATCTGAGGAGAATTACTCATAAACAAAGAATCAGGTTTTACAAAGCTACTATCTGTCTGATTATACATACTAGCTAATACAACTTTATCAGACAAATTTTTTGCAAGATCTTTGTCGTATGAATTAAAGATTTCAGTTAATTGTTGGGATCTTTCATCTTGGGCAGAAAATTCAAAAGGCTTTTCAAACAATACATCCACTCATAAGGCATAAGGATCATACGATTTTATATTTTTGATTGCTTCTGCATAATAACCTCTATGTAGTCACTGAATAGATATACTTTCTTTATTAAAAAACTTTTCATCTATTCAGACAATTGTTATTTTGTCTTTGTTTTCAATTGCATTGCTATCTTGTTCAGTTATAACATTTCTTATATGAGTTAATTGTCAAAAAATTTCTAAATTCAGACTTTCTAGAATTTCGGTTCTTACCAAAAAAAAGGCTAAAATTAAGACAAAAATTTGAATTATATAAAATCAACTTTTTCTTTTTATTTTTTTAAACAAATTCATAGAAATTTTATTTAAATAAGGTAAAAACTAGTTCCTAAATCTATCAAATAAATCATCAATATCTATATTTTCTTTCAAAAAATTTTCTATTTGATTTGTATCTATATCTTGTCACATATCAAGCAATTGATTGTATCTATTAGTAGCATAACTTTTAGCAGCTTCTATATTTTCTTCTGACATCATTTCAAGAAGTCTTAACTTGGCACTTTCCATCTTTTCATTGGCAGGTACAACCAAAGCATTTTTCATGTCTTCTCCAAAATCCAAAAGAGAGCTCTCTCAAATCATAAGCTTATATTTTCTATAATTTTGAAGATTTTGTTTGGATTGATCATCTCGAAAACTTTGAATGTATAATTTAATTTCAGATAATCTTTCTATCCTTTTTCTGTCATCCAAAATCCATCAATATTCATTTTGAATAAAATCAACAATTTCTTGTTTGTAATTTTCAATTATTTCTTGATCTTGTTGGAAAAATCTATTAATTGATCTGTATATGTTTTCTCAAACATTTTCTACAAATTCATTTATATCTATTTGTTCAAGTACTCAATCTGTTATTCTAACAGTATCTTGATCTGATAAAACATGAGTTTCATCATCTTGATCAATTAATTCCAAAATATGATTGTAGCTAAAAATATTCGTTTCATTGTCTTGTTGTTGATGATCTACAAACCCAGAAGTTCATCTTACTACTAATGTTCAATTTTGAGTTTGTATATTAAATCAATCGTCAGAAATAATTGTTCTTATAGCTGTAAACCAAATACTTCAATTTTCTAGGTTTATATTGGTTTTTGACTTCATCAAGTTTTTGTGATTTTTGAAAAGTTCTTTGAATTTTATAGTTGTTTGAGGCAGGATCCTAATGATTGTTCCGTCTCGTAAATGTATGAATGCATTAGAGGACATTTGAGTTGTCTTACTTTGGAAAGTTATTATGTAATCTTCTTTTATAGGAACTTTTTTGTCTTGATTATCTTCATTAAATTCCACTGTTTTGCTGAATCAATCTCATCACAAGCTCCTTATTCTAATTCTTGCATTATTATCTTTCAAAAAATCCTCTTCTTCTTGAATATCGATTGTTAAATAATTTTCTTGCTTGGCATAGTAATTTGAAATATCCACATCTCCATCATAAGTAGGAATTAATGCAAACACAAGCAAAAACATGTTTAAAATAACTACTATCAAAGCAATCACAAATCAAGCCATTCTTTTTGATTTGCTTAAAATTAATACTATGATAGCAGAAATAACTAAAAATATTATAAAAAAAGTAGATAAGTCAAAAACAAACCTCAAAAAAATAATTAACAAGGAAAATGTAAGAACAATGTAAAAAGTTTTATTACTCATTTTGTTGGTATATTATATAAATTTTTTCTGATATGATTCATTCTATTATTTCGATTGCTTTTGTTAGATTTTCACATCATATCAATATTAATATTTTTTCTTCTTGTTTTCTTATTTTTCATTGATCATCTTTGTAGTATGATTTAATATAGTTTTGTCTTTTGATAGTTGTTGCTAAATTTTTTTGTAAAATAATTTGTATTGCTTTTTTTATTTGTCTTGGTCTATTTGGACATGCTAATTTTATCATTTTTTAAAATTTAATTATAAACTACTTTTAAAACCTTTGTTTTTATATAATCTTCTTTTTATACAAAAAATAAAAAAGCCTACATCACAGAATTTAATATTTTTATATGGCAAAGATTATTTTATCTTAATCAAATTAGATATCATTTCTGATAATTTTTTGAGCACTTTTTAATTGTATACTATTTAAGTATATATTTTTTTTTATTATTTTCAAATAATTTTGCATATGTTCTAAGATTTATATTGTAGGAACACAAGACAAAAATTGATTTATTAAAAATTCTAAGCCAAAACAGCTTGAAAAATATTATAAAATAATTAATATATTGCTTACCATAATTATCTTTTTAGTTTTAGTTATTTTTTATAATATCTATTTGATTCCATTGGGATGTAGCCAAGTAGGTAAGGCAGCGGGCTTTGAACCCGCCATTCCTAGGTTCGAGTCCTAGCATCCCAGTTTTTATTATTATGCGGGGTGGAGAAGTGGTATCTCGTCGGGCTCATAACCCGAAGGTCGTAGGTTC
>CAYMVT010000003.1:0-25162 GCA_964394325.1 uncultured Candidatus Peribacteria bacterium
GCTACAGAATCAACAAAACTCACTTTTTGGTCCAATTTAGGTGCAGAAGATTAATTCATTTTTTACTTGAAAAAAAATATAGCATCAATATAATGCAGGTGCTATTTATTTGCTAGTATTTTAAATTTTAAGTTCAGATAATAAATGTTTGATTTTGATCCAAATAAAGATTATTACCAAGTTTTATGAGTAAATGAAGATGCTTGAGAAGAAGAAATCAAAAAAGCATTTAGAAAACTTGCTGTCAAACATCATCCAGATAGATGATGAGACGCAGAACAATTCAAAAAAATAAATGAAGCTTATCAAATATTATCAGATAAGCAAAAAAGACAGCAATACGATCAGGTAAGAAAATGATGATTTTGATGATTTGATATATGATGAGGTGGATGATGATTCTGACAAGCAGATCCTTTTTCTGACATATTTGGTGATATATTTGGGGATGTGTTTGGAGGAAGATGACATGCTCAATCAGCTTCTAGCAGACCAAGAAGATGACAAGATCTACAAGCAAATTTAAATATAACTTTTGCTGAATGATATAAATGAACTGAAAAAGAATTTACTTATCAAAGATATATACAATGTTCTTCTTGTAACTGATCTTGAGTGTCTCCTGATAGCCAACAAAATAAGTGTTCTGCTTGCTGATGAAGGTGAGTAAATGTACAGTCTCAACAAACACCCTTTGGAGTAATGCAGGTGCAGTCAACTTGTGCTACTTGTAGATGAGCTGGATACACAAATTCCAAACCTTGTGAGCAGTGTCAATGATCTTGACTTATTCAAAAGCAAGAAAAAATCAAAGTTAATATACCACCATGAATAAAAGCATGAGAATATCTCAAAGTTCCATGAATGTGAAATTATTGAAAAAATTGATGACCTGCATGAGATTTATTTGTCAAAATAAATTTTTCGGACTGACATGAATTCAAAAGACAGTGAGATAATTTGGTTGTAAATATAGAAATACCTTATTATGATGCTGTACTTGGAGGTCAGACAACCGTAAATCATCCTGAATGACAAGTTAAAATAACTATTCCAAAATGATTGCAAAATTGAGAAAACATAGTAGTTCAATGAAAATGATTTGCAAAATGAGGTTTTGGAATATGGAATAAAAGGTGAGATATGATAGTAGTACCCAAAATCAAACTTCCTAAAAAAATAACAAAAGAACAAGAAAAATTATTCAAACAATTAAAAGAAATCGAGCAAAAATAATCTTAAATTTTATAATTTAATAATTTTAATATGAAACAAAGGTTGCTAAAAACTTACTACAAAAATATATGAAAATTAGCAAGATTTTATATTTCCAAAAAAAAACCAATAGTTATCTGAATCACAGGAAGTGTTTGAAAAACTTCCTGCAGAATGATTCTTTTCCAAACTCTTAAGCAACTCCTTCCAAACAAAAATATTTATACATCCGGAAAAAATTTCAATGGCGAATTATGAATTACTCTTTCAATATTTCAATTTAAAAATTACAATCCTTGAGTTCTCAGTTTAATCAAAAATTTTTTTGTAATATTGTTTAAAAGTATTCTTACAAAACCAAAATACGATATAATACTACTTGAGTACTGAATTGATTATCTATGAGAAATGGATTTTATGCTAAACATCACAAAGCCTGATTTTGCAATAGTTACAAAAATTGATAAAGTTCACTCTCATAATTTGTGATCACCAGATATTACTGCGCAAGAAAAATACAAACTTGGATATGCTGCTAAACAAGCAGTATTTATAAATTATGATGATGAATATTGAAAGACCTTTAATGAAGTGCAAGTTGATAAGTTCTTATATAATACTACCGGGGCTAAGTCTACAGACATTGATTTTGAAAATTATGAACTAACAAAAGATCAGGAAACTATCTCTTCATCTTTTGATCTTATTATCAAGGATCAGCAATCAAAAATAAAAACTAACCTAACAGGAAAAGAAAATGCTTGATATATATGAATTTGAATAGTAATTGCTGATATATTAAAATATTTGCTTGAAAAGGAGTCTATTGTAGATCAGCAAAAACATTTTGAGTTCAACTTTTCTTTGCAGCCTGGAAGATTTAATTTTTTGAAATGATTGTATGGAAATATTATAATAGACTCTTCTTATAATGCTGCTCCTGCAAGTGTAAACAGTGCTATCAACAATACAATAAATATTAGAGAAAAACATTTTTCAGAATATAAATTAATTTTTGTGTTGTGAGACATGAGAGAATTGGGGAAATTTGCAGAAAAAGAACATAGAAAAATAGCTTGAATACTTTCTAGTGCTGACAAGATATTTTTATTATGAGAAAACACACAAAAATTTACCTATGATGAACTTATAAAAATTTGATTCAATTCAGAAGATGTTTTTGTTTTTGGTCAAAATTGATATCATGAATTATGAAAAGCTCTAAAAGATTATTTAACAGAAAATAGTGCTCAAAAACATATAATACTTTTCAAATGAAGTCAAAATACTATCTTTTTGGAAGAGTCAATTAAATATGTTTTGGAAAATCAAGAAGATGTTAGATACCTACCAAGACAAGAAAATTTTTGGAAAAGTAAAAAGTAATTTAATGCTTTTCACACCTATATAGAAAAGCTGGAGGGATATTAAAAAGTTCAAAAAAAACTCTATGTCTGTCAAAATGTTTTTGTATATCTTTTTTGTTTGATAAAGAGTACTGAAATTGTAGGTAAGTTCATCATTTTTTTAAGCACTGATAAGAAGAATGTAAAATATTATCTTTCAATCAATTTTTTAGTGTAGCCAAAGGTAATCATGAAACTATCAGATCAATACTTTGATTTTCAACATAATTTTGAATATTCTCTGCTCAATCATTTATTAATTCTGTTCTTGAATCTTGTATTTTCTCTGTGGTTAATGAATGTAATTCCTCTAAAACTTCAAAACTGTATAAAAAACTATCATCAGTCATTCTTTCCAAAATTTTTTGGGTAAAACATCCGGTCCCTGCTCATAGTTCAACAATCAATAATCTTTTTGTAAAATCAACTTGGGAAAGCATTTTGTTTATCATTTTGCAGGAAGATGGAGCTATGGAACCAACCTCTCTTGGATTTTTACAAAATTGTGTTAGAAGTTTATTCATTATTTTTTTTACATAAATAATAAATAGCTGGTGGGAAATGGCATAATATTCTATTTAATCTACAATTATCAAATACTTTTGTAATATCATCTTTTGCAGAAGAAAAATACTGATATTGTAAAAATATTCATTCATTTGATAATAACTGGTAAGATTTGTTCAAGATTGACATTTTAGTATGTTTATCTATTGCAGATAGAGGAATTCAGGACAATACTACAGAGACTTTTTTGGATATATATTTATCTATGTTTTCTGCTCAATCATTTATTAATTTCAATCTATCATCTTGAAATCTTTTTTTGCATTCATTATAAAACTTGTCATTTATTTCCAAACTAATTAGCTGAGAGTTTGCTGTCATTTTTTGCAAAATTTCACAAGTAAAGTTTCAATTGCCTGGTCAGTACTCTACTATGGTTAAATCTTTTTGGAAATCAACATTTGACAATACTGAATAAACTAGAGTATTGAAACATGGCAAAAAAGTTCATACTTGTCTTGGATTTTTGACAAACTCTTTTAAAAAATTTTTCATATTTTATTGTATCTTAGAGATTATAATACTGTTTACTTGTTTTGGGTCTGCCTTTCATCAGGATTTTTTCATTACTTGTCATACCAAAAATCAAATAGCTTTTTGTTGTCAGTTTTTGACATCATCAACAACTGTTGTGTTTTCTTGGATAACCTCATCTACAAATTTTTCTAATTCTGATGAATCCATAGGAATGAGTCATTTTTCATTTACTATATCGTTAGGATCTTTTCAAGTACTAATCATTTCTTTTAAAACTTGTTTACCATGAGATTGCATTAACTTTCCTTCTTGTATCATCTTTATAAACTGAAAAAATTGGTTTTTACTAAACTTGAAATCATCGATATATGGAATATCTTCATTCATAAATCACAAAACTTCTGTCACCAGCCAGTTTGCTGCTAATTTTGGGTCTGCTCATTTTGAAATAATATCTTCAAAGAAAAAATTAATATCTTTGGATTGAATTAATCAGTTGATATATTCTTTGTTGAATCAATATTTTTCTTTGTATTTTTTTATTTTATCAAAAGTGGATTCAATTTTATCTTGTTTGATTTGTCCTATGTATTCATCGCTTACTTGTAATGGAAGTAAATCAGGTTCTGGAAAATATCTGTAATCTAGGCTGTCTTCCTTGGACCTCATTGTATAACTACTAAGCGAATCGTCATTCCAGCCTCTTGTTTCTTGATCCAAGTTTCATCAATTTTCCAATATTTCAACCTGTCTTTCAAATTCATTGTTGATAGCTCTTTTGATTGCAGAAAAACTATTCATATTTTTAATTTCTACTTTTGTTCACAACTCATCGGATCATTTTTGTCTTACTGAAATGTTTACATCACATCTCATTTGTCATTTTTCTAAATCAGCATATCATATGTTGTTAAATCTAACAAGTCTTTGAAGTTCCTTCAAGAATTGTACAGCTTGTTCAGAATCAAAAAAATCTGGATATGTAACTATTTCTATCAGCGGTGTTCCAGAACGATTGTAATCTACTATTGCTCATCATCATTGATGTATAGTTTTACCTGCATCTGATTCTATATGTGCTCTTTGTATTCTAATTTTATTTTCTGTTTCATAATTATCTGTATAAAATTGCACAAAACCTTCTTGGTTGGTAGGTCTGTCCAGCTGTGTTATTTGATATCACATAGGCAGATCAGGGTAAAAATAAGATTTTCTATCAAAAGCTGAAGTATTATTTACTCTACAATTCAAAATATGTCACAAAAGTACTGCTTTTTGAAATGGTTCTTCATTTAAAACTGGTAAAGCTCAAGGCTGTCATGTACAAACAGGGCAAATATGAGTATTGGGCTCTAAGTTATCAAATTCCTGTTCATTCTTGCATTTACAAAAAAGCTTATTTTTACTATTAAGTTTGATGTGTATTTCCAGACCTATTATGCATTCATACATTTTGAGTTTTGATTTAAGGTTTTAAAAATTATTTTTAGTTAAACTGTTATCAAACAACAATATAATATATAAATACTTTTTAAACAAAATCAAATAAAAGTTATATATTTTGCTTGTCAAATCTTTTTCTATCAGATTCTTTGAGGTGTTTTTTTCTAAGCCTTATAGCTTTTGGTGTGACTTCCACATATTCACCTGGTCAAATATAACTGATAGCATCTTCTAGAGTTAATTCTGCAATAGGAGTTAATGTCATAGCTTCATCACTACCAGAAGATCTTACATTTGTTAGCTGTTTATTTTTTGTTAGATTTATAACCAAATCTCATGGTCTATTATTTTCTCAAACTATCATTCATTCATAAATTTTTGTTCAAGGTTTTACAAACATTGTTCATCTTTCCTGTAACTTCCAGATACTGAATTTTACTGCTTGTCAGGTTTCACCACTAATCAAAGATCAATTATTTCTTTTTGAAATTTCTCATTTATAATCATCATAATGCAAAAAACTGCTATACATTATTCACTCTCATTTTGTAAGTAATATAAATTCTGATCTAAATCACAAA
This sequence comes from uncultured Candidatus Peribacteria bacterium, assembly GCA_964394325.1. Classification (GTDB taxonomy): domain Bacteria; phylum Patescibacteriota; class Gracilibacteria; order Absconditabacterales; family Absconditicoccaceae; genus CAYMVT01. The sequence goes on from CAYMVT010000003.1 coordinate 5,690, forward strand.
AGCCCTCTAGTGGGGATTTCAAATTGTATGTTTGTAATTCATTTATCAGAACTCATTTGTGTCATTTTTCATTTTCTATTTGCTATCTTTTCAATAATGCTACCTGCTAAATCATCATTAACTATCACTACAAGCAATTCAATTGGTTCTTGTTTTTTTCATTCTTTTTCTTTAAAGATTACTTGTGGAGAACTTACTTGTAATTCATATCATTGTCTTCTCATATCTTCTATCAAAACTCATAAGTGTAATTCTCACCTTCCTGATACGACGAATTTACTTTTATCAGAAAAATCAACATATAATCATACATTTGTTTCAAGCTCTTTTTGTAATCTTTCTCATATTTGTCTGCTTGTGACATATTTACCTTCTGTACCTGCAAATGGAGAATCATTTACACAAAATTCCATAGTCAAAGTAGGAGGTTCTATCCTAATTTCAGGGAATGGTTCAAACTCTCACACTCCAATTGTTTCTCATACAAAAATGTCTCAAATTCAAGCAATAGTTACTATATCACCACACCTTCATTCATCAACTTCAACTTTTGCTAATCATAAATTATTTTTTACTGCTGTTATTTTTCAATTTCTAGATTCGCCATTACTGTTTTTGATAATAATTTGTTGGCCTTTTTTTACAGTTCATTCATAAATTCTACCTATACCTAATCTTCACAAATGATTATCATAGTCCAGATTTGTAATTTGCATTCTTAAGGGTTTTTGAGATTCATCTTTTGCGATGGGAACTAGTTCCAGTATTGTTTCAAAAAGTGGTGTGATATCGTTGGATTCATCTTCTAAATTTTTTTTACCTATACCATCTTTTGCATTAGCATAAACAACTTTGAAATCCAATTGTTCATTGCTAGCTCCAAGCTCTACAAACAAATCAAACAATTTGTCTTCTACCCAATCTGGTCTAGCAGTAGGTTTATCAATTTTATTTAACACCACTATTGGTTTGAGATTGATTTCCAAGGATTTTTTTAGTACAAACTTGGTCTGAGGCATAGGACCTTCATAAGCATCCACTACTAATAATACACTATCTACCATTTTCAAAACTCTTTCTACTTCACTACCAAAATCAGCATGTCATGGTGTGTCTATAATGTTTATTATGTTTCAATTATAATTGACAGCTGTATTTTTAGCATATATGGTAATTCATCTTTCTTTTTCTTGAGCATCTGTATCCATTATACAAGTTTCTTCCATTTGTTTTAAGGTTCCAGATTGTTTCAAAAAGGCATCTACCAAGGTTGTTTTACCATGATCAACATGAGCTATTATCGCTATGTTCCTAATTGATTGTTCCATATGTTTATTCTTGAAAAAATAAAAAAACCAAAATAATATGAAATTTGGTTTATTGCTCCAAATAACTTCAAATTCATAATAATGAAAAGACTAAAAAAATCAAGTTTTGAGGTAAATTTAATTGTTAATAGTTCAACAAAGATTGTGTAGTGCTTTAATACTTTTAATATTGGAAATCTTTACTACATTTCATCTGTTTTTTTGATGGCACTCTTGTCAATATGACTGTATACTCTGTACCAGTAGCTAACAAAAAAGGCTTCTATTATTCAGTTAATATATGCTGTTAGCATTATCAAAATAACAAAAATTCAATAAAATCAGTATTGCACAAATACATTATCTATCATTCAGGTAATATTAGATATCCATATTAATACTCCTGGTATGAAAACCAGAATTATTATATTGATAAAAAATCTCAAATACAAAAGATAGTTTATTAAAACAAATTTTATAGTAATTGAAAAATTTTCTAAAGTTAGTCTAATACTGTTTTTTATAGCCTGAATTGGTCAAAATCATTTCAAGATAATTAAAAATTTGGAATAATGAAAAAAAAGCGAAGTAATGAAAATGAGAATTCCCCAAATAAAAATTAATATTTGTACAAAAGTATTTTCCAAAATTCACATAGCATGAGCTCTACTAACTGCTACAAAAAAAACCAAAAATTTCACAATACTAGTCATTGCATGATATTCAAACATTTGGAAAAAATTTAAAAATCATTTTCATAAAGCCCATCTTCATCATTTATTCTTGTTATCTACATAACTTATCAAAGCACCGTCCGCGATAGGAGGCAATAAAAAGTATCCTGCACCCAAAATAATTGCTCCTATGATTGTTAATCACAAAACCTGTAAATTTTCTCTCAGGTAAGATATATAATCGATAGCTATTTGAACGGTTTCTGCTCATTGACCAGTTCATTCTCCCAAAATATAGTAAACTTGCCAAATTATATATATTACGAAAATTATTGAATATACAATGGTTGTAAGTGTTGCTAGTCTAATTATTTTTATGTCTTGTAATATATCTTTATATGCTTCCAAAAGTATTGAATTTTTCATGAAAAATATTATCCATATTAAATATTTTATTAAAACTTTCAGGTGGATAACAAACAAGGCTTATATTTTTATCCTGAATTCAGTCAAAAAAACTATATTTCCAACTATGAAGTAACTGTCTTTTTACATTATGTTTTTTTGAAAGCAACAAATTCAAGTTTTTGTCTCAATATATCCTATCGCCAAGTATAGGAGTTCAAATATTTTGTAAATGTACTCTTATTTGATGCATTTTTCAAGTAATTATTTTTGTTTCCAGCAAAGTTATATCTCACAAGTATTTGTCATGTTTGTTCATCAATGGTTTAATATAGGTTGTAGCAACTTGTCCATCATCAGATATGATCATTTTGCTTATTCACATTTTTTTATCGTATACCTTTTTTAATTTTTTTTTGATTGTTTTATTATGATGAACTTTTCAAGCAACAATTGTTAGGTATATTTTCTCTACATTCCTTTGACGAATCAGAGAATTCAGATATTTTAGTGATTGATAAGTTTTCCCAGCAATCAAAATTCAGCTTGTGTCTTTGTCCAATCTGTATCAAAACATTGGAGAAAAAGTGGCGGAATTTCTTTTTATATAATTTTTTAATATGTCTACCATTGTAATATTATTTTCATTTTTATCTCAAGGATGCACTGATATTCCGCTTGGTTTGTTTAGTGCAAGCCAATAATCATCCTCATATATTATCATTTTTTTTATTCTATTTTTGTCAATTTGATTTAATTTTTCCTCTTTGTCTAATTGTGAATAATCAATCTGTTTAATTATGTCTTTTGGAATGTTTATATTGTCTCAATTTTTCAAATTATAATTTATAGAATGTCTTTGATTGTTTATTGTGATAAGTCATTTTCTAATATATTTATAAATTTGAGTTAGAGAGATGTTAGTTTGTTTTAAATATTTCCTTAAAAACCTATCAAATCTTTGGTTTTCTTCATTTTTTGTTATTTTAATTGTATCCATCAGTCTATTTGTTTGAAAAAGGTAATTATAATTTACTTTAAAAATGAACAAAAAAATACATACAGTAACTTTAATCTTTCGTAGACATTTCTTTTTTAAAAAAAGAAACAAAAACTATGAACTTATTCTTTTAATAAAATAGCAAATACTTGCTATTTTGTCGATAATTCTTTTTGTCTTTTTTATATTCTACTTGCAAAAAGAACTATCTACGTTCTATTAACAATCAATCTTTGAAAAACTAGAACAGATTTAAAAATTGTTTTTTTGCAGTTAGTTTCCTAAAGTGCAAAAAAATATTATTTTAATTCCAAGGATTAAATGACTTTCACTGTTACTTAAATTTATCACTTTTAAAATAGCTCCTAGTTAGCAAAATGGGCTTGGTCTATTCATCTTCTTCAGGTTTTATGTCTTTATTGATTGCGAATCTGTAAGCAAGGGGAGCAGCCAAAAATATTGAAGAAAATGTTCCAGCTACTACTCATATCATAAGTGTAAATGCAAACAACTGAATAATACCTCATCCAAAAATAAACATCGCAATAAGCACTAATAAAGTAGAAAAAGAGGTAGCTATCGATCTTCTCATTATTTGCCAAAGACTATTTTCAAAAACTTGATCATATTCTATTTGTTTTTTCATAAGTTTTTGTTTGTTGTTTCATATATTCTCCCTAATTCTATCAAAAACTACAATAGTATCATTAATACTATAACCCATAATTGTCAAAGCAGCTACCACAAAAATTAAGTCTACCTGTATTGCATCATTAAAGAACATAAATAATCAATATGCTCCTGCAGGAATCAAAACATCAAAAAGTAGAGTAAACATAACAACTCAAGAAAGTATTCCAGGAGATAGATAGTGCCTCACACCAGAAAAAGCAAATAGCATATATATTCATATAAGAATTAATCATACAACAATAGCTATTATCGCAGATCTTTTCATCCAGTCTCATATACTAGGTCAAATTATAGCAGTTTCAATTATATCTTCATGACTTTCAATGTATCAATTCTCTAATAAATAATCTCTTGTGGTGTCCGATAATTTTTCTACTTGCTCATCTGTATCTATACCAACTTCTAATAATATCGATGGGCGACCTTGTTTAGTTCATATTCATACTCCAGGATCTTGAAATCAAGCTTGAGCAAGTTCATCTGTTAATCAATCAATTAAATCTTCAGATTCAGAAATTTCTTTGTCTATTACAATTTCCATCCCTCAAGTAAATTGAATAGAAAGCCTCAAATTGGATAAAAATAAAAAAGCCGAAATTATTATCAAAATTATAGCTAATCATATCCAAAGAAAGTATCTATTTATTATGTTGAATTTTGGTTCCATTAAATAATTATATATTACAAAATTAAATTTTATATAGTGTCTGCTGAAAAAGTCATGATTTCCATATTTTTGCACAGTGCCAGCAGCCACTAAAAAGACTAAAACGCTGTGAACAACTTAACTTGAAAAATAAGGAACTTTTCAATTTTACAATATAGTGTGCATTTTTAATATTTTTTCAGTGCACACTATATATTGTCCACTGAAAAAAAAAAGAATGTATGCTATATAAAATCTTTTATCTTATTTTTCAGCAGGATTAAGTCTTTGATAGGCATCTTTTGCTGCTTGTTGATGAGCTATCTTTTTGTTGCTTCAAAACCCTTCTCACTGCAGGTTTCAATTTATATAAACTTGTGTCTTGTATTGTATTACATTTCATTTTGAATTAAATTCGTTATCATAATCTACATATTCAGGAATAGTTTGATGTTCTTTTTGAACTAGCTCTTGAAGCAAAGTTTTATGGCTTTTAACATTCATATCTTTCATATTATCTATTTTTACAAAGATATGTTCTTTAATAAACTTTTCGGTTTGATGAGTTCATAAATCAAGGTAGAGATATCCAATCAAAGCTTCCAGAGCATCAGAAAGAATAGATTCTTTTTGTCTTCCTCAAGTTTTTTCTTCACCGTGTCATAAAAATAACATATTATCAAGCTTTATATCTTTTGCAACTTCAGCAAGATTTTCTTCTCTAACTAATGCAATCTTGTATAAGGTAAGTTCAGATTCATGTTTTTCTTCAAAGTAAAAATACAATAATTTGGCTATTAGGCATCACAAAATAGAATCTCATAAAAATTCTAATCTTTCATTGTCCTTTATATTGTATTTATAATCAGAAACAAAAGATTTATGAAAAAATGCTGTCATCATCAATTCATCATCATTTATTTTTTCGGTATCTATTCATAGACCTTGTAAGTATTCAATATATTGAGGAACTTGTTTTTTGGCTTTTTCAGGCAACATTAGCACTTTATAAATTTAAGAAAAAAATAAATTAACACAAATCATAAACTTAAAAACTTTTGTCATTTTTTATATTATTTTATGCCCTATTCAATTAATTAACTTATAACTTGAATTATCTCAATACTTTTTTGCTATATTTATCATTTCATTTAGTATTACTTGCTTTGGTGTTCCTATTTCATTGTTTTCTATATATCAGAGCAAAAAAATTGTTTTGTCAATCATATCCATTTCCTGATATTTAAAGCTATCAACATGATCATTTACTATGTTTTCTACATCTGTTTTGTATTTATCATAAGAATTAATCATCAAATCTATGTATTCAAAATCAAGTGTAGATTTGTTATATTCAAAAAAATTGTACTTGATATAAAGCACATCTGATTCATAATTAGAAGAATCATACAAATTGACAATATTATTTTTCAATTCAGACAAAGCTTCTTTGGTGATGCTTTTGTAATTAATTATTTTTTCAATTTCTAGTATGTCCTCAAAAAACAATTCATTATTTCAAATTTCTTCCATAAAGTATTTCTGATAAAAATACACAAATACAACTTTTCTAGATAGTATTCTAGATTTAATATCCACTTTCTTGTTGTTTAAAAAAATAAACTGCTTTAGTTATTAATTACAAAAAAAATATTATTCTTCTATTATTTGTTCTTTTGATTTTGACTTTATTGTCAATACTTGTTTTCATCAGTAAAATCAGCAGTTTTTGCAAACTCTGTGTTTTAGTTTTGTTTCATGACAATTACTACATTTTGTCAGATTTGTTTTATTAATTAGCTTTTTAATAATGTTTGTCTGCCAAGTATTATGCTTTATTTTCTTTTTCGAAATAGAGACCTTTCTTTTTGGTACAGCCATTTTTTATTCAATTATAAATTTAAAATTATCAGTTAACTACATCAACTACAGTTTTTAGGTATTTCCTACCATCAAATCTTTTTATTTTCTTTTTTCTAAAAGAAACAACTCAATCTACTTTTGAATGAATTGTAAAATCTTTTGTCTTGTAGACATTATTACCAAGTTTGTATTTATCTCACTTTTGCCTTATTATTACATTACCAGATTTTACTGTCTGTCATCAAAAAACTTTGACTCATCTATACTTAGGTTTTGAATCTCTCAGGTTTTTCGCACTTCAAGCAGCTTTTTTAGTAGCCATTAGTTATTTAACTTAATCATATAAATAGAAAAACTAAAACTTATCCAATATAATGATTTAGTGAAACTTTTCAAGTTTATTTCAGTTTTTTTTATTTAATGTTGAAAATTTATTTTAATTGTTTATTATACTATGTAAATTTGCTTATTTTATTTTTGTAAAAATTTAAATGTCAAAAGATAAAAATAATAAAGCAGAGCTGCTGCTTAGTACTGATAGTATATCTGGTTATGGACTGGATTTGATATTTGAAACAGCAAAAAATGTAAGCTTTGATGGTATAGATTTAGCTATTTGGAAAAATTTTGATAGCTGGAATATTTCTTATGTAAAAAAACTTTCAGAAAAATATGAATTGCCTGTAAAAGTAATTCAACTTTCAGAAAATGTTAATTGAAAGGAAATGAATCAGGCCATTGATATGGCAAGGCAATTATGAGTAAATTCAATTACTATAAATGCTCCAAAGATTACTAATTATAAATCTTACAAATTTTTAGTTAATAATATGTGAGCTTACAAAAGACATAATCCAAATATAAAGTTTTCAATAATAAATCCTCCCAAAAGCAGTTTATTTATACTTCCTATATATTCATATCGTTTTACAAATATTGTAGAAATATTTAAAAAACACAAATTTTATCTGTGATTTGATATAGTCAATATTGATGATAATACTTTGGAAACAATCTTTCTTAGAAAAATTGCTAATTTTATCCCATATATTTCAGTTGTTTACCTTTCTGATAAAACGAAAACATGAACAGGGCATGTTCCCTTATGAGAATGAACCCTAAAATTATGAGCAATACTTAGAAAATTCAAGCAGACTGAATATTATGGTTATTTTAGTATAAAATTAGATATAGCAAAGAACGATTTAGCAGATATAGAAAAGGTTGAACAAATACTTAAAAAGTGTAGGCTCTTTTACAAAGAACACTTTCAAGACTTGGTAATAAAGTAGTTTATAAAAAGACGTAAACATATAAAAAAGCTAGTCCTTGTTAAAGTTAAAGATCAACTTTATTACCTTTTGAGTATCCTTTAATTTAGCAATATTGAATTGAACTATTGTTCTATTTTAACTTTTTATTTTATGACTTTCATGCAATATCCAAAGCACATAGGAATAATTCCTGATTGAAACAGAACATGGGCTCAAAATCAATGACTTCCAAAGTTTGCAGGACACTTGGAGGGGTTTAATAAAATAGTAGAAAACACCAAATATATTTTTTCAAATACTGATACAAAAGTTTTGAGCGTCTGGTGATTGAGTACTGAAAACAATAAGTGAAGAGACTGAGAAGAGCTAAGTTATCTTTACTGATTATACAAAAAGATACCTTCTGATTTATTTAGCTTCTTACAAGAACAAAGAATAAACTTTAAACGAGTTTGAAAACTGGACTGACTTCCTCAATCCTTGATAGATTTTTTATATGAAAAACAAAAAGAATTGTCTTTTGATTCTGATAGATATTTGGTCTTAGCTGTTAATTATTGATGAAGAGATGAAATTTTGAGGGGAGTTAAATACATGTTAGACGACAATTCTGATGTTAAATGTGAACAGCTATCAAAACAATGTAATGAAGGGTTTTTGTCAAAATATCTTGATTTTTATAATCTTCCCAATATAGAGTTAGTTATAAGAACAAAGTGAGATTATGCCAAAAGACTATCATGATTTATGCTTTGGTGGATATGATATGCTGAACTTTATTTTACAAAAAAACTTTGTCCAGAACTTGATACAAATGAAATTAATAATGCTTTGGTTTGGTTTGATGAAATAGTATCTCATCGTAATTTTGGAAAGTAGTTGGAGCAGTGTGTTTATTTTAATTTTTTAAACTAAGCTATTTATGAAGTTTTCTATTAAAAAAGACAAATTAAATGAAATAATAGATTTATGTCTTAGGTTTGTTTCCAAGAGCTCTACTCTACCAATATTGGAAAACATATATATTAAAGCTGATGAAGATTGAATCGTTTTTAAGTCTACTGATATGGAAAAATATATGTCTTTCGTTGTTCCTCAACAGGCTTCTTCTTATGGTACTATTACAGTAAACTGAAGACTAATTTCAGATATAATTAAAAATATTGATGCCCCTGTAGTAGATATTGTAATGCAGGAAGATAGTGAGACAATGTTTTTGAAAACTGAAGAAGATGAATTTACTGTTAAATGAATTCCTTCTAGTGAATATGTAGCTATTCCTGAAATAGAGTGAATAGACAATATTTCATTTTCTGCTAAAGACTTTGATCTGTGAATATCCAAAGTTGAATATGCAATCACGGAAAGAAACTTTTCTCCTGTTTTAACCTGAATGTTAATAAGATTAAACTCTGAAGAATCAAACAGTACATTGTCTTTTGTATGAACTGATTCTTTTAGATTAGCAGAATACAAAATCAGTTTAGATAATGTTGGAAAAAACTTTGATCTTATAGTACCCAAAACAAATATAAATGAAGTAAAAAAAATTATTGAATACTATATAGAAAAATGATGACAAGATTTTAAAATTAGCTTTTCTGAGAATCTAGTATCTTTTGAATTTTGTTTAGATGATTTTCAAATTTATGTTACCTCAGTTTTGATACAATGAAACTTTCCTGATTATAATAATGAAAGCATTATTCCTACCAAATTTGCTACTAACTGTCAGATCAAAAAAGATGATTTTGAAAAGGCTATAAAAAAAGTCTCTGTATTTACCAAAGACATTAATCACTTCATAGATTTGAAAATATCAAATTGACTTGTAGATGTAGATTCAGGAAATACTGATAAATGACAAGCACAAACAAAATTATCTGCTAATGTTTCTTGAGAAGATGTGTCATTTGGCATCAATTGAAAGTACATCTTGGATTTTATTAAACAAGCTGAGGAGTCAGAAGAAATTTGACTAAATGTAGTTGATAACCAAAAACCAATTGTATTTAGTGATCTCAGTGATACTAAAATTACTTATATTATAAGACCACTGATTCAGTAATTTTTTTAATAAATATATTTTTAAATAATGTTGAACTTTAAAAATAATAAATGATTTTCTTTGATAGAGATTGTATTCGTGCTTTTGATATTATCAATTTTATTTGTAGCATTTCAAAACTTTTTTGCTTTTGATGATAGGGACTACATAAGAAGCCAATGATGTGTAAATACTGTTTATTGACAAATAAAGAATTTCTTTGATAATGCTTCTACTGGGAAGTGATTATATACTTGAGATCAAATGTATTATCCTGATAAATATCTTATGTATTTTTCCTGAGAGTCTGAAAACAAGATAAAATTTAAGTTTTTAAGTGGTTTTGACTTTACTCATGATGATGTTGATGATCTTGATTTCCTTCACTATAAAACAATTTCATTGGATTGAGATTCTGGGATAAGCCAGCATTATTGCTATGATAATTCTGCTGGATATCATATTAATTTAACTTGAAGTTTAATAAATGATAGTACTGAATATATAAGAGTTAATAAGATGCTTCATTGAACTGTCGATGACCCGCCATTTCAGATAACCAGTCAATGAAGTGAAATTGATCGTGATGATTTTACAAATTTAACTTGAGATATTAAGTTTATTTTTGAACAATGAGATTTTGAAAGGGTAATAAGTAGAATAGAGTTTGACAGGAGAGTAAATAAAATATATCACAATAGATGTGTTTATCGGTGAGAGGATTATTCTACTTGTCAAGATTGGAGTCAGTAAAATATAGAAAATTACTGTTAGTAGATTATTTTATCTTTTGACTTTTTTACAAATGCCAAAATTAAATGAAATTTATAGGTGTAATATATGTGGAAATATTGTAGAAATTGTCGGTGAAGGTTTTTGACAGCTTGTGTGTTGTGGTGAAAATATGGAATTTTTGATAGAACAAAATGAGGATATTTGAAAAGAAAAGCATGTACCGGTAGTTAGCAGAAAAAATGGAACTAATATAGTTAATATAGGTTCTCAGCCACATCCTATGATATCTGAACATTATATTCAGTGGGTTCAGCTAATTGGTGAAAAATTAAGTATTAAAAAATTTTTACAACCAGGGGATCATCCAGAAGTAGAATTTGAAAATGTAGACAATGAAATAATAGCTAGGCAATATTGTAATTTACACTGACTTCGATCTAATAAAAAAACTTCCAAGTAGCTTTTACTCAGAAGTTTTTTATATTAATATCTAAATAAAATTAGTTACTTTGTCTTTTTGAGTTCTTCTTCTACTTTTTTCATATCTTCATCGATCTGTTTTATAATATCATCTCTTCATTCTTTTTTGAATTTCTCCTTGTAAGATTTCAATTTTTCTATTATTCAGTTGAGTCTGTTTGTCTTTTCATGTTTTTCTTTTTTTTCATAATCAATTTTTTGAGCTTCTTGTTCATATTTGTTTAAATCTACTATATCACTTCAGTAATTTTGTTCAATTCTTGGTATATCATAATTTCCTGTTCCAGAGATTCCAAGTTTTCTGTCTATAAGTTTATCAAAATATTCACCAAGTCTGTCAAAAGATCTAAGACTATCAAAGAAATCATTGTTCATTTCTCTTGCCAACGGATTGTTCTGCAAAAATTCTTGCATATCTTCTGGGCTATTAAAATCCTTGTTTATTGTGTTCTCTCTGCCATTTTGATTTGTGTATATTTGTACTTTTCCTTTAAACATTTTCTTTTAGGGTTAAGATATAAATTAATTGTCTTTGAGATAAGAGATACTATATTTATAATGTTTTACTGGATCGTAGCACCTCCCATCTATAGGTGATATTAATCATTTTTATTAAAATTTCAAGAGATTTTAAATTTTTATTTTAATAATACTAAAAACACTGTGCAGATTAGCAATTTAATATCTTTATATATTTAATAGGACAGTAGCAAAATACGATAGAAAAGTTTATTTGTTAATGGATTTAACAAGAAATTTAAACTTTCAAATTTTATATTTTCATGATTTCATGCTTAATTTTTTTCTTTTCAACTATTTTTTTTATTTGTTTTTCGTTATTATTTAAGTTGGATTTTCAGCTTTTTATTTCCAAAAATACTATTTGTTTCAAACTTCATGAGCTTAGTCAGTCAAAAACGATGTAATCAATTCATTTTCATAAAAAAACTAAATCTTTGTAATTGTATTGAAATTCTGGTAATAATGGTGCTATTTTTTCGTTTACATGACCAAGTATCACAGACTTTGATTTTCATATAGCATCCTTTCTTATCTTCTTTGAGTTAAACCAAAAATATAATTTTGCCAAAAGGTATCAAAATATCATTCATATAACAATTCCAAAGATTATTAATATTAACTGTTCGTTCATTTTGTAGATTTAATATATGTAAAATATATTTTAAAGCTATTTTTGAAAAACTTATTAATTTATGTTATTATCAAAAAAAGATTTTATATAAATTATTCATTTTCTCTTTTTGAATATTCACAATTTCTTTTTTATTATTTCTTTTACCGCCTTTTTGATGTAGACATAATTATCTTCTCATACTGCGATATTATGATTGTTAATCTTTTCTAATATTTCATTTATCACAATTTCTACTTTATATTCAAAAAAATTTTTGAAATTTTGTTCCTGGCAGTAATCATAAAAAAGCAGGAAAACTGAAATATCCTGGATAAGTTTGTATATTCAATGGTTTAAAAATTCTGTTTTCTCAAGTAAAAAAAATCGATATTTTTCTTTATCCTTAATTGTTGAATTTGTTGTTATTTTCTTTTCTCTCAAGTAATTGTAATTTTCAAAAAGTTGTGCTTGTGGAGAAAGTTTAAATGAAATTTCTCATATAGGAGTAGTATCTTTTGCTTGTATCAAAATATTGTAAAAAGGATTCATATTAGTTAAAGATAGAGTTTTTTCCAAAGATTTATATTTATTAAATACTCAATAATCTATGTGTCATACATAATTTTTTTGTGGTATTTGTCATCAAAAATATTTGATGTGAGATTTTAATTCTTTGATGTTTTCGAAGTAAAAAGTTAATCAGTAAATATCATTAACCATTCATTTATTGATCAAGAAGTTGAAATGGGTTTGATTTGTCATAATTTTCCTTGTTAAACTTGCTATTTCTTTTTTTCTATATAAAATATCTTTGTTGAAAATGTTAGATTTATATTGTCAAAACAATATTATAGAAAATTTTTCGACACAAGAAAGTGAATTACAATCTATCCGTTGAGTTCATATATAATTGTATCTTATTATCTCATTTATTCTTTCTTCCCAAAAAAATAATTTTACTTGTAGAAAAATATTTATGAATAAAACTTGATAAAAAACTCATTTAATATCCATTAAAAATTTTGATTTTGTTATTATATCTTCAATATTTATTGTGTTTTTCTTTTTGAAGTCTTCCAATAATTTAAACAATTCATCTTCTTTTGGAAAAAGAATCTCAAAAAACTTTTTTATAGGATTGTATAATTGATGGTTTCAAATTTGTTTTATGTCAAATTGTTTATTCTTTTTGAGTTTATCTTTTAAATCTGCCTCTGCTTTTTGTATAATTGTAAAAATATTTTCATTTTGTTTTCAAAGTCACTTTATAAAAAATTTTTTATCATCTAAAAGCTTTTCTTCCATGTGAAATTATTTTTTGAAATGTAAAATACATTCATATCTTACTCTTCCTCTTCTTCTTCTCATTTATATTTTAGTAATGGCATAAAACGCAGATATTCTAATAATTGTAATCAAGTAAATCTACCCACCAATATATTAAGAATGACTATCAAAAACAAAATATCAGGGTATGATAACATAAAGAATTGGAAATTTGGCCAGGTAAGCAAAAAGTATATGATTAAAGATACTGTCAAAAATTCCAAAAATGAGACCCACCATCATTTGCTAAATAATGAAAAATTACTCCCAAAAACTTTGTTTGAAACTATTATCAAAAACACAACAGGAAATATTATGAAGCTATTACTAAATACTGTATAATCGATAAAATATAATCCCAAAAAATTATCTAACCAAAAAACGAGGAAGGTTATCAAAAAATAGACTATCATTAATAGGGATATTTTTGCCGAGTATAACAAATATATTTTGCTTGTAAATAAATTTATAAGTAGTGTTGATATAAGTCATATAAATAAAAGGCTAAATGTTATTTCTATTCATAGAACGAGCATACTTACTGCAAAAAGAATCGGGTTATAAACTCCAAAAACCGAAAATCCTATTATTTGTCTGAATATTGTTACTATAAGTGCTGCTACTGCTAATGTTATAATAACTCATAATAAGTTTATAGGGAATTCATTATAAATCAAAAAATCTACTATGTAAGACAAAAAATATTGTGTCTGAATATCTTGGAATGTCACAGAAAACATATGTATATAATGCTTTTGTTCTGCTTGAAAATTCTCATAAGAGAGGGCATCCATAAATCTTATTAAATAATCATTTTTTACTATAAATATATTTTGTACATTTATTTTATTTATATACTGAGCCAATATTCTTTTTATATAATTTGTATTTGTATCTGTTATCAAGAAGATGTCTTTTTGATTTAGTTCTGTTTGATACAAATTAGCCAATTTTCATAAAAATTCAAAGATTGAAGGGAAATTTGATGTGTTGATAATTATTTTTTCAGCATCTACAAAATAAGATATATCTTCTGATATTATCTGAAAAAATTCATCCTCTAGAAAAAGTGTCTTTTCAGGTACGAATGCTTTTTTCAGAAAAATACTTTTATCTTCATAACTGCTTTGTACTAAATCTAACTGCTGAATGTCTTTTCATATATAAAAGAATATTTTTTCAAAAACATTAATTTTCTCCCATATTTGATATTGGCATCATTGTTCCTCTCTTATGTATACAAATATTTCGTACTGTCCTACTTTTTCAAATTTGTAATTAGTTCATAGCCCCTCAGATTCGAAAATTTCGTCTCAATTTTTATATATTTTAACAAATCATTCTTGAGGTTCTATCAAACTTATATCTTGTTGTGTTTGTACTGAATAACTATATTCTTTGTTTTTTTTGACATTAAACTTTCCTGATAATTCGTATTTGTTTTGTATACATTGATTATTATTTTGTATGTCTCAGGTTAGAACTTCTTGATCAAACTCATCTATAGGTTCAATTTGTCAGGTTTGTCCATAAGTCCCTGTTAACAAAAATATTGTACAAAATAGTAATATTAATTTTTTCATTTAAATAGTTTTTTCAAGTAAATTAAATTGATTATTTTTTTGTAATGATTATACATATCTTAATAGATAGTGGCTGCAATTTTTTTTATTAAATTAGAAAGTGTCTTTGATTTTTTAAGTGCTGTCTAACTTGTATGAGGTTATTTATAATTATTTTTACAAAATTTTCAAACACTAATTAAGATGAAAAACAAACTAAAATTTGAGATTTTAAAACAAAAATGAAAAGCTAGAGTTGGTAAAATAACACTTAATTGAAAAAGTATAACTACTCCAGTATTTATGCCTGTAGGAACCAAGGCAACTATTAAATGAATGGTTTTGGATATGCTCAATGATAGTCATTATACAGGTATGGAGAAAAAAATGTGAATAATTTTAGCAAATACTTTTCATTTGTATCTGTCTCCTTGAGCACAAACTGTCAAACATTTTGGTTGATTACACACATTTCAAAATTGGGATTGATTGATTTTGACTGATAGTGGTGGTTTTCAAGTTTTTTCTTTGTGATTGGACAAAAGAAGCCCTAGAAACAAATCTTTGGTAAAATTACAAGATGATGGGGTGTGGTTTAGTTCTCCCAAAGATGGTAGTAGACATTTTTTTTCACCAGAAAATGTGGTGGATACTCAATGTGATTTGTGATCAGATATTATGATGGTTTTGGATGTGTGTTCACCGGTACATTGAGCAAACAAGAAAAAAGTCGCACAACAAATGAATTTGACACATACTTGGGCTAAAAAAGCTTTTGATTATTTTTGACAAAAATATGATGATGAAACTTGAGTTTTGTTTCCAATAGTTCAAGGTGGTTTGCATCAAGATTTGAGAATGGGATCTGTAGATTTTTTGAAAAATTATGCTTGGGATGGGATAGCTGTATGATGAGTTAGTGTCTGAGAAACCAAAGAAGAAATGTATCAAGTTGTTGATTGGGTAAATGAATATCTACCAGAAGATAAGCCAAGATATTTAATGTGAGTGTGAACACCAGAAGATTTAACAAAAACCATCTATCAATGAATAGATATGTATGATTGTGTGTTACCAACAAGACTTGCCAGACACGGTATGGCTTTTACATCTTTGGGTAGAGTTAGAATCAAAAATTGAGAATATAAAATGAGTAAAGAAAAATTAGATCCTTCTTGTTATTGTTATGCTTGTAGGAATTTTACAAAATGATATTTGCACCATCTTTTTAGAGAAAAAGAAATATTGGGTGGGATATTGTTATCCTTGCACAATATTGTTTATCTGCACAATTTAGTTGAAAACATCAAAGAAGATATTAGTAATTAAAGCTTACCTAAAAATTCTGATTTCTATATAGAAATTTATTTTTTATTAGAGATCAATTAATTCTGGTTATCTTCTACTATAATTGGTTTTGTGCATATTTCATTATCATCTTGATCTCATGTACAATTAAACCTATTTCTTATTTCTTCTGACAAATAACCTGTATCGTAACTTCAGTCCATATATGCAAATGTTGTTCTTCGGAAGTTTATATCATATGTTTGTGCTACATTTATTGCTTCTTTATTTCCAAAAATATTATCTTCATCATATCTTATTTTTCTTCACCATGGTAGTGATACTTTATCATTTTCGTTGATTCATCACAAATACGTATTTCTTGAAATGATATTTCAATTTATATAAAGTTGATTTTTTAGCTCTTCCTGTCCAAAGCGATCATCAAATATTTCAGAAGCATCTATGTCTCAACTAGCATTTGATAGAGCAATTATGCTTCAGTCTGTTTTTATATCTGCAAATATTGTGTCAACTTGATTTGTTATATATATATTAGAAGTTAACTTTCGTCAATTTGGTGAATAAAAATCTATTGAATTGTTTTCTTTTTGTAAACTAATAATTTCTAAATGTGCATCATTTTCTTTTTCTATATTTGATGCTATTATTACCTCACAATCCCAGAATATAAGATTGTTTTGTCATTTAACTTCTTGTCATGATAGGTCTATCCTTATATCATCTCAATCACAATCATATACTTTTGTTCATTTATTGTCTATGCTATTTATATCATCATTTGAATTTGATGACTCAATTCATCTTGTTTTGTTCTTTGTGTCTCTTCTGATATCTCATATATGACTAGATAGAGGAATATCTGATCACAAAACAGATACATTTAATCATTCATCTTGCATTTGTTCTAGATTAAATCATCTTGATAGTAATCATTTTAGATCTAATCAGAAAAATTGTCAAACAATTTCTAGTCATCTTCAATTAATATAAATATTAGGTTCTAATTTTACTGTCTTGTTTCATTGTATTCAGTTTACTTGATATTTATAATGAGTATCGTAATAGGTAATGTGACTCATATCTACTCCTGAAATGTATATACTTTCTGTTTGTGTTTGGAAATTTGTATAATTAAAACTTCCTCAGCTTAAAAATTCGCAGTCATCACATCCGTGAATTGTTCAACTTAAGTTTAATTCTCAATCTGAAGCATTTGAATCTAATTTCTCAAACACTAAATCTACTTGATTATTTTCTGAAATTGCAACTCATTCTCACAAATCTGTTCAGTCAAACCTTAGGTCCACTACTTTATCAAAAAATATATCTTCTATTATTATCTCCTTATTCAAGTCTTGTAGTTTAATTTTTATTTCTCAGTTTTTGACAGGTTTGTAGCTATAAATATGAATGTTTGTTTGTCATCTTGAGTCTGTTTCATAATTATTACCTGCTTTAAATAATCATTCCTCATAATTATTAATTGTCTCATCTAAATCAAAACTTGTATGATCATTTTTATCTTCATTCATATCTTCTAATGTTATGTCTCACAAATCCACTGAGGGTGTTGGATATCATAAGTTGTTTTTCGCTGTTAACTGTATTGAGCATCTATCTTGTCAATTTCACTTTGCTGAATCGCAATTATCTGATTTTGAAAAAGATACTGAATCTACTTCTGTGCTTGGTTTGAACTCCTGTCAGCTCGTCCTTGCATTTTCGAAATTTATGTATTCATAGTCTTCATAATCGTATCCTCCCGATATTTTGTAAAAAACATTTACTTCATCGTCAACTTCATCTCAATCAGGGAAAAACTGTACTTCAAAATTTTCATTTAAGGGCGGGTTAGCTCCTCTTGTCGTACGATAGTTATAATTTCATTCATAACCGAAGTCTCAAGATCAAGTAAAATTACTTACATTTGTATCAGTTACTGATATTCTTCAATTATATGTCTTTCATATTTTTGGCTCTGTTACACTTCATACCAATTCAAAGTCAGCATCAAAAGGAAGATTGAAATTAGATTGTCAGGAAATATTGATTTCTTTGTCTCAGTAAGAAACTTCAAAATCTACCTGTTTTTGTCAAGGAAATATTGATTTAATTTTTCCAGTAAATCAACTACTTTCAAGACCTCATCATTCAAAGTTAAATCATATTTTATCTACTCAATTTTTTGCAATTAAATTTTCTCATGTAAGTATTTTTACTTTGTCATTGTAAACTCAATTCATAAAATTGTTATTTTCATCTTTTAATATTATCTCATAGTCTTTGAGTTGGCTAAAATTTGCTTTTGCTTGTCAGGAGAATTCTATGTAGCTGTTGTCTTCATCTATATGCTCATATATTATTTGTCTTGTTTGTTTATCAGTTTTTGCATATTCCCAATTCCAAAGACCAACTCAGTCAGAGTATGCATATCCTGTATGATAATAATATCATGGATCTTCAGGTTCTTCTTGTTTTTCAGAAAATACGAAATAATCACTATCTCATCATTCTTGTTCAAAGTCTATTCGTCCTCAAGCAGAAAGTTTTGCTTTTCCACGGTATTTCCCGTCTCAACAGTAATATGCTCCTTCATCATTATACTGAAAGTATACTTCTCACATTTTTTCTGTATATCATGTTCCTATTATAGGGAAACAAGGATATTCTTTATTAGTATTTCCTGTTATATATTTAATTTCTTCTTTTAATGATGTTTTGTATTCATTTCATTCAACTTCTCAATCAAAAATTAAGATGTCTGTTCATTCAATTTCTGCATGATTAAAAAAATTTGATTCTCAAAAACTATATCATATTAAAAGTGATGTAAATATAATTATACTGATTACCTTTTTCATTTTTATTTTTGTTTATCTATTTAAATTAGGGAACTTTCTTTCTATGTGCTGTTAAAAAAACACTTTAATAAATTATAACAAAAAAATCTTTTTTGTCAACTATTTTTGGATATTTTTGTGGTTTTATTTACACTCATCTTTTAGAAAAATTTTA
>CAYMVT010000004.1:0-24166 GCA_964394325.1 uncultured Candidatus Peribacteria bacterium
TTAGAAAAAGAAACAAAAAATTGAACTTAACTTTTTAATAAAATAGCAAATACTTGCTATTTTGTCGATAGTTCTTTTTATCTTTTTTATATTCTACTTGCAAAAAGAACTATCTACGATATCTGGAACTTGTTGGTTGTGATTATTTTTTTGGCTGCTGAAGATTGTTAGATTATTTTGGCTAACAAAAAAAAGTCCGAAATATGTAATCCGGACCTTTTTATCGAGTTTTTGTAAAATATTATTATAAGCTATCAAGCCTACTTTTTATTTCTTCTGTATTTGCTCATATAATTGAATCTCATAATTGTTCACCATCCTTGAAAAATATGAAAGTTGGAACTGCTGCAATTCCAAATTTTGAAGGTGTTTCCATGTTCTCTGCTACATTGACTTTTACAAATCTAGCTTTGTCTCAATATTCTTCTGCCAATTTGTCAAAAGTTGGAGCGAATTGTAGGCAAGGTCCACAACTTGGAGACCAAAAATCTACTATTACAGGTTTTTCACTTTGTAGAACTTCTTGTTGAAAGTTTGAATCGTTTGCTTCAATTACTTTTTCTGACATTATTGTTTTTTGGTTAATAATTAAATTATTATATAATAAAAAACTTTACAAAAAATCAACTAACAAAAAATATTAAATGTTAGAGAGTTTTTATTTTGTGTTTTTTAGTATTCAAAGTATAGTTTGTAAATGATTTTTTTGATAGTCTTCATAATACTTACAGACATATCAATAAATCATTTGACAGCTACTATCTCAAATTTTTCTATTTTGTTCATGGTTGTGGTAAAATGAATTAAAAACTTATTTGAATTTATTTCCAGCATAACTTCATATGTTTTATCAGCAATCATAGTAAATGCAGCGCTTATTGATTCAAATTTTACTTGTTTTTGGATGTTGTTCTGCTCTGAGAATAACTTTAGCTGCTGCATTATTTCAAATCTTTTATAAAACTAAAATTATACTATGATTTGCTGATGTAATTTTTACATTTTTTTAAAAGAATTTCAATAGACAGTTTGTTAAAATTTTTATGGAAAGATTGTGTTGATTTTTATGGAAAAAACATTATTATATTTATATTTATATTGCTTATTTAAACTGGATTATGAAAGAAACTTTTTTGAACACAACTGTTAAGAAAATATTAAAAAATAAGAATAAAATAATTACTACTACCAAAATTAAAAAAATCGTCCAAGATATTATGGACGATAACTATAATAATAATAAAGCATATAAATTAATTTATTATATGAAAAATAGGTGATACTTAATATCTTTAAAGAAAGATTTATTCTTTGTAAAAACTCCTAACCAGAATATTAATGAAGTTGAATTAATAGAAACTGTTTACCGAGATTTACTAAAACAACATTGCAAACAAAATCTTAACAATGATCGATATATATCAGGCATTAAAGCTTTGGAAATCAATATGTCAAATTTTTCTGTTCCAGAAGAAATTGCTATTTCCAATCCTTATAAACAATCAAGAGAGACGGTTATAAAATGAAAAATTATTAATTTTAAAAAAGTTTCTTCTTCTAAAAGTGATATATTTAAACATTTCAAAAAATATACACAGAAACAAAAACTTGGAAAGTATATATTTTATTATTCAAATCTTGAGCTTGCAATGTTAGAGTCATTGTATTCTCCTGATATTTTGGTAGAAAACTACAATAAAGAGCTTGTAAAAAAAGCAATCAAAAAATATAAAAAAGTAATCAATTATACTTGTTTGCAGGAAATAATAAGAAAATGAAAACATCACACTAGTATAAACAGACTTTACAAAGTTGCATTATCGTTGGATAACAAGATTGCAGAAAATATAGCTGATATAATAAGGAAAGAAAGTTTTTTCTTGTAATTATATGATCCTAAATTATTGGATTATAAGATTGCACAATTTATTTGAGAAAATATTAAATTTTAATGAGGAAGTATTGGAATAATTATTTTATATTTTAATCTTCTTCCTCAGGATCTTTTCATTTGGTTTTTATCACTTCTAGTCTGTTTTTAAGTCTTATTATTTTTCTTTGTTTTGGTCAAGATAGTCAGATGAAGAAACCTCACATTGAAGTATAATTTTTTTCTTTAGTTATCCAGGATATAACTATATCTGTTTTGAAGCTTACTCACAAACTTGACCATTCTACATTGATTTTATCTCATTTTTTCAATACTACTGGTTTTTCTCTTTCATTTTTTATATACACTCACAGTCAAGCATATCATATATCAAATACTATTCATTCCCACAGATTGTCAATTTTTACTGGTATTATTAATTTGTTTCATGTTTCGTGTTTTGAGTTAATTAATTTCAAAATATCTGATTTTGCAGGTATTAAATCTAATCTATGATATATTCTTTGACTTCAAAAATGTCAAAATTCTGATTTTATTTTATCAGATATTTTTATTTCCATTACATCATATCATACATTACAAGGTTTGTTTATCTTTCATATTTCTTTTTTCCCTACTTCTTCAGTTTGTAATCATTTTGAAAGGTCTATTGAGTTGTTTATTTTTTGTGTATCGTTATCTTCCAAGAACAATTCATTTACAAAACAAGCATTAAGTTCAATATATGAATCTTGTAATTCTGATAGCTTAAAATTTATCGTTTCTTTATTTGTTTTTATTCATTCATCCAAAAAATTTTTTAGATTATTTATATCTTGAATTATTTGTTCATATTGTTCTTCTAATTTTTCTATTTTTTGTTGTCTTGGCTGTATTTCATTTGATATTAGTTTTTTGATCTTTCTCAATCTATTTCTTTTATTATAGTCCAAATCCCATTCTGAAATATCTCAACATTCAATTTTTTTCTGGAATTGGCATAATTTGTCAAGTTCATTTTTTCAAAACATTGATTTTAATTCAATTTTTGCTTGATCTATTTCTTGTGAGATCTGTCTTGAGTATTCATCAAGAGATTGTATTCTCTTTTTTAAGTTATTTGATTCAATTATAGGTATCATTGCATTTGTTTTTTGATTTCAAGATTTCAATTTTCATATGTTTATATCTAATCAGAACAATTTGGAAGATATGCAATTTTCTACAGATATTTTTTTCCCTATTATATTACAATTAGTAGCACTTTTTATCTGTATATCTTCTCATATTATCACTGAATTTTCTACATTATTCAAAATTATTTTTCCATGAATTGCTTGAATATATGATCTACTATGTACTTTTCAAGATATTTTTATATTTCAGTTATCATTTTTTATTTCTCATCAAATTACATTGTCGTTTATATTGATTTCACCTCACTGAGAATAGATAAATCATTCTAATTCTCAAGATTTTAAAAATATATTTTTTCATTCAATTCAATATCAATCATATATTGTTCATATTTGAACGAAATCTTCTAAGTCGGTTTGTATTATTCAAGTCTGTGGTCATATATTTTCATGATTAACTGGTTTTGGAGAAATTCATATTTTACCACTAGGTAGTCTTACTATAAATCATCTTTGTTCAGCTGCTAAGTATTCTCCAGAGTCTGTGTGTTCTATTTTTGTTCAAGGTCAAGCAAACTTTTTTATATCAATATCTTTTCATGTTTTGTGTGCAATAATTTTTCAGTATATATTAATTCAATCTTTTCATTTAGTGGGTGGTGTTTTGTGTATTATATAAGGATTTGTCAGGTCTGATATTTGTGGTATGGAGCACTTATATCTTTTCATATCTGCTTTTTGGTTCTTTTTGTCAATTATTGGTGCAAAGTTTCTTTTGATTTCTTTTATTTTCTTGATTTCTGCATCTTTTCAATGTACAGGAGTTATTCATTGTGCAATTATCTTTTTGGGATTATTATTGTCCTTTTTTTCAATATTTTCTTGTATTGTTGCTGTATCTATTCAATATATTATTCATTGTCTAATTAGTGTAGCTAAAATTTTATCTTTGTTTAGTTCTTCTTTTTTTGAAATATCTTTATTGTTGTATCTATGTTCACTTCTGTCCATTATTTCTTCTCAAAAATCAAAATATATGCAATCTCCTTCTTCTGATATTTTTTTGTAGTATTCTGCAAACTCGTTTTGATTGAATTTGTGTATTTCTTTTCATAGCTTGATTTTATCTTCCTCATATTTATCTGATAAAAAAATATTTAAAATTGTTTGATATTCAAGTCATACAATATAATATCCAGAGTTTAAAACTTTTTTTAATATATTAAAAATACTTTTGTAATTGATTCATTCGTTTATTTCCAAAAAGATTCATTTTTTGTTGGATACAATTGGTAAAGATAAAGTGTCAGCTATTTTTTCTACAAAAAAATCACTAGTTTCTTTCTTCTCAAAACCATCTTTCTCTATAGTAGCTTCTGTATTTTCTCCTTGTGAGTTATTTTTGTTCATTATTTAAATGATACCTTATAAATTTATAAGTCTTTATAATTATCTTTAATTATATGTCAATAGATTTTTGCCTAGATTCTCGTTCTAAAGTACACACTTATTTTATTAAGAAATTTAAAGTTGCTTTGGTGCTCTTTATTTATAAATTCTATGCAAGTAGTTTTGATTTATCTAATAATGTTTTCTCAATTTGTAAAATCTATTATAGTAGAAGGGGTCAGGGATAATTTTCCTCAATCAATAAAATAATCTACTGTGTTTTGGAAAAATTCTAAAAAAGTATTGTAATCTTGTTTGTATTGGCTTCAGGAAATATTTGCTGATGTTGTAACAAAAGGTTGTCATAAGTTTGATACAAAATTTTGGAATGGGGATTTTATAATTCTTATTCAGACCTTATTGTCTTTTCAAATTTGTTTTAGGAAGTTTTTATCTTTTTTTTGTAATATTACTGTTATTCATTCGTATTTTTCAAAGTAATACCAAAATCTTGATTGGAAGTCGTTGTTGATAATAAAATTTTCTTCAATCCATTCTATACTAGGAGATATTATTGAAAGTGGCTTTTGCTGCTGTCTTTTTTTTATTTCATATATTTTTTCAATGGTTTTTTCATTTGGTATTGCTCCTAGTCAGTATATAGTATCAGTTGGGTACAAAAAGATTTTTCCTTTTTTTGCTTCATCTTCAAAAAATTTAGCATTTGATAAAAATTTTGCGATTTTTACTTTTTGCATATTGAGATATTCAAAAATTTATTTATAAAAAAGTTTACTGCTATATTTGTAATTCAAGTTGTTCTTTTATTTTAGAAAATACTTTGTTGATATCTTTGGAGGCATCTATTGTATACCAGTGGTTTTCTTTTTTGCATATTTGTAAAAATCATTCCCTGACTTTTTTGTGAAAATTTAGACTTTCAGCATCTAATCTACAATCTTGTAGTTCCTTTTTTCTTTTGAGTCAAATTTCAGGTTCAACATCCAGATAAAAAGTAATATCAGGATATGTTCATTTAATTGCAATTTCATTTAAATTTTTGATAAAATCATAATCAAATAATCATCTAGCATAATGCTGATAGCTAATTGTAGAACCAAAAAACCTATCTGTGATGACAATATATCCTTGTTTTATTTTTGGGATTATTATCTCTTCTGTGTGCTGAGCCCTAGATGCCAAAAACAAAAAAAGTTCTGTTAGAGCAGTCATGTTTTTGTTTTTTGGATCTTTGAGTAGGTCTCTTATTTTTTCTGCTATATGACAATTATTTCCTCCAGGTTCTCTGGTAGTAAAGACCTTTTTTCAATTGTTTTGTAGGTATTCTTTTACTTTTTCTATCTGTGTAGTTTTACCTGTTCATTCTCATCATTCAAAAGCTATCAACATTTTAAAATTGATCTAATAAATAAATAAGCATTTGGGTTTGTGCTTCATTCAAATTATTTCTATTTTCTTGTAAAAATATTATTATCTGTTGTTTGTATGTTCAATCATCATGTTTTTGTATTATTTGATAAGTTTTTTTTACTCTTTCCTTATCCCTTTCTGTGAGAAAGTTGTATTTGCTATATTGATTTTTTTCTTCTTTCTGTTTATTATCAGTGTCTTTTTTTTCTTTATCTTCTTTCTCACTTTCCTCTTTACTCTCTTTTTCTTTCTTATCTTTTTGATCTTTTCAATTATCTTCAGTCTCATCCAATGTTATTTTTTCTTTTAAATTATACTCTTTTGTTTGTCAGTTGATTTGAAACTCTATTTTATAATTTCATAATTCTTTGACAAGTTTTTCTTTGTTAGATGTTGGTAAGTCACATATATTAAGATATTCACACAAAAAATTAGATATTTTTTCAAGATCATTGTAATTGTTGATGTAATAATTTACAAATTCAATGAGATCGGAGCCTTGTGATAAAGATTCATATAATATTCAAGGACAATTTTCTATCAGGTGAGAAGTATTGTTTGATATATAATCAAATCTATCATCAAAATCTTTGAAAAGATACCAGCCAGTTCTTTCTTTGTAGTGAGTAAGGTTTAAGCATGTTTGTCATACACCAAAATACTGGTCGTTATTTAACATTTGTCAATCATCAAATGTTGGATCATAATATTTTCAATTTATCTTTATCCAAGAATGAAGATAATCTTCCAATCTGACATCTGTTTGGGATGTTGGTTGTACCTGTCATACTATTCTTTCTCATTCAATTCCTAATAACCTAGATATAAGCAAAAAAGTTTTTACATAACCATCACATACCAAATTTTTTCATTGAAAAAATGATGATACTCTCCAAGGATCCATATCTGAGGGGAGATCGTCTAATTGATCTAATATGTCATAATCGTAGTCTGTGTTATCAATTATGTATTTATAAATTAGTTTTTTTTTGTTTTCGTTGTTTTTTTTGTATTCTTTGCTAATTTTATCTATTGATTCTTTGACTTTTTCATAATTATTTACAAAAAAATCCATATCAATTTGTGCAAAATTATTGTTTGGTAGATACAAATTGTCTTTGTGAAGATAGCAGGTAGGCTCTCATTGTCAAACAAAAAATTTATCTGAATGGTTTGGTATCAAGAAAGAGTTTTCATAAGCAGAAAAAATCTCATCTTGAAAGTCGTTTATTGTTGTGCATGAGTTAGATAGTTCGATTTTGTTTTCTTCTTTTTGGACTAGGAGTTTTTCGTCTCATTTTAAAAGAAAAAAAATATCTTGTTTTGATAAATCAAGTTGTTCTTTTATTTGTTGTATTTCTATTTTCTCTTTGATTTCAAAAAATCTAAGCCCACCAAAAAAGAAATAGGTGTTATTAAAATTTGAAGTATATTCATTGTTTGAATATATTTCATCATAAATATTTATATATTCGTAATCTTCTTTTATTTTGTTTTCAAGTTGATTAGCTGTTGTGATGCAAGATCAAAATATTATCACACTTGCCAAAACTATTAATATTTTCATAATATTTTTGTATAATTTGTAAAAAATTCCAATTCTTCAAAAGCATATTTTAATGTGTCTTTTTGGGAAGGTACATCTATATCTATCCAAAACATATAACTAAAAGGATTATTTTTGGTAGGTAGAGATTCTATCTTGGTAAGGTTTATGTTTCTTGTAGCAAAACATCCCAAAACTTTATACAAGCTTGCAGGTTGGTGTCTTGCTTTGAATATCAAAGACATTTTTGGGCTGTCTGTTGAGTTGAATATTTCATAAAATGTCTTTGAAAATTCAATATTAGCATTTTCATAACTTATGATAAAAAATCTTGTTGTGTTTCAGTCTTGATCTTGTATGTCTTCTGATATAGTGTTTAGTGAATATATTTGTCAACATTCTTTTGAAGCTATAGTTGCAAACTTTTTATCTTTTTGTTCTTTTATATATTTTGCAGCAGATGCAGTATCAGAGTATATTAATGGTTTTATTTTATGTTTTTTCAAAAAATTTTCACACTGCATAAGTGCTTGTGGATGACTGTAAGCATATTTTATTTTTCAGATGTCTTTCCCTGTAGATAATAGAGAATGATTTATTGGTTTGTAATACTGTCATACTATCTTTACAGGATACGTAACCAAATTATGAAAATTTTCGTGTAGTGATCAAGAGTAGCTGTTTTCTATTGGTATTATTCACAAATTATTATTTTTCATTTGTTGAAATATTTCCTTGAAAGACAGCTTTCAATAGGTTTTTGATTGTGTAGAAATTACATCTTGTAATTTTTTTGCTACCAAGTTTGAATAAGATCACAATACTCATTGATAGTAAATTTTCATTTATTTTAATTAATTTTCAATCTATTTAAAAAGGTGATATAATTTAGCTGTTTATTTCAAGCAAAATTTGTCTTTTGAAAAATTTATGTCAGCTTTTAGAATGTTTTTAGAACTTTTTAGACACTTTATAAACTATAATAATTAAAAAATTTTTTTCAACACTTTGTAATAATTTATTTATATTAAATTCATTTAAGGTGATTTTGATGTCTTTGTTAGCCTATTTTTTAAATTTCTTCTTTTAATTTGCTTAGAATTTGTAATGCTTGTAGGGGAGTAATATCATTGATCTGAATTTGTTTAATTTTTTCTTTGATTTTTTCCATTTGTTGGTCTGTTTGTGGTGTTGTACTACAATAATCAAATAGGGGAGTCTGTTGGAAGTTTATTTTTTTCTTTTCTAATTCTTGGAGATTTTTCTTTGCCAAAGTGATGATATCTTTTGGTAATCAGGCAATTTTTGCTACATCTATTCAATAACTCTTGCTAGCTCATCATTCTACTATTTTTTTGAGGAAAACTACTTTTTTATCTGTCTCATAAACAGAAACAGAGAAATTTTTGATGTTTTTGTATTGTTTTTCTAATTGTATTAATTCATGATAATGAGTAGCAAACAGGGTGTTTGCTTTGGTGTTTTCTGACAAAAACTGGATTATTGCTTTTGCAATAGCAACTCAATCGTAAGTAGAAGTTCATCTTCCAAGTTCATCTAATATAATAAAACTGTCTTTGGTACTATTGTTGAGTATGTTTGCAACTTCTATCATTTCTGTAAGAAATGTTGATTGATTTTTTGCTATTACATCACCACTACCAACTCTTGCATAGATACCATCTACTGCTTTTATTTTTGCATTTTGTGCAGGGACATACAATCCACAGTGAGATAGCAAAACAATGATTGCATTCTGTCTCAAAAAAGTTGATTTTCATCACATATTAGGTCATGTAATTATGTGTATTGTTCATATATTCTTTTCATTCTTTTTTGTAGTTCTATCGTCTGATTTTAATCAATAATTTGACTCATATTCCATATTTAAATCATTTGGTACAAAGTTTTCATTAGTAGGTAAGAACTTTTCGATTACAGGGTGTCTGCCTTGTGTGATTTGTATATTGGAATTATTTCATATTATAGGTCTTGTCCAGTTGTTTTTGCTGGCAAAATCTGCAAAACTTGTATATACATCCAAAAATCATATGTTCTCTGATATTTGATTTATTGATTTATTTAGGTTTTCCAATTCAAACAATAGTTCTTCCAAGACTTTTCTTTGGAGTTTCCCTAATTCTTCTCGTGCCTGAGATATTTTTTGTTGAATTTCTTGAAGATAACTACTGGTGTATCTTTCTTGATTTTTGAGTGTTTGTGCTCTTACAAAATCAAACTTTGGATTATCAGGATCTGCTTTTGATTCTAATTTTTTACTGTCTTTTTTTGTTGTTTCTATGAAATATCCTTGATTTGTAATGTATTTTATTTTTATTCATTGGATATTGGTATGTTGTGCTATTTGTTGTTGGTACTGTAATATTAGTTTTGAAGAATTATTCGCGATTTCTCTAAATTCATCAATTTTGTCATCAAATCATTTTTGGATATATTCGGTCTCTGTAGGATTTTCTTTGATAGACTGGGATAGTTTTGTACAAAAATTATAGATTTGCTCTGTATCTTTTTGTTGTTCATCAATTTTGATTATTTGGTTGATAATTGAATGATTTTTTTCTCAGTCAAGAAAAATTATTTCCAGGCTATTTTTTAGCTTTTCTCGCAGTAATGGAGAGTTCTTTTTGTAAATTAATGTAGAAATTATTTTGGGAATATCGTGTAGTTTTTTGATATTTTCTATTAGCTGACTGTTTGTTTCGGGGTTATCAATAAAATATTGTATTTTGTCCAATCTTTTTTTTAAAGTTGTGACATCATTTGTAGGATTGCAGATAATATCTGTCATTTTTCTGTTTCACATTCAACTATTGGTGTGATTTATTACCGCAAAAAGGCTATGTTTCTTTTGTCATTCATAACTGGATCTGAATATTTCAAGATTCCTAATAGTGTTTTCATCAAGATTTACTTTGTAAGTATCTGTAAGGTAGGTTATCTGTCAAATATTTTTTATTTGTTGTTTTTGTGTGTTGAACAAATAATTCAAAAGTAATGCAAAACTGTTGTCCCTTGGCGGCTGTAAAGCTTTTCAATATCAGGATAGATTTTCTGTTTTTAAGCAATATTTAATAAATTCTCAAGGATTGTGCGGTATATCTTGAATATTTACTATACTACTTAAGTACATTTTGATTTGTTCTTTGAGTTGTTGTTTTTCCAAAAAATCTATATCTATAACCACTTCATTTGGATTTATTTTGATCAAAAAAGACAAAAACTCTTCAAAATCTTGGAAACTTTTGGTGTAATAATTTCATAAAGAAAAGTCTCCATAAGCAATATGGTAATTTCATTGGTTGGTTTCAGATTTTGTTACAGCACACAAAAAGTTGTAATTTTTATTTTCAGCATCTAAATATGTTCCAGGAGTTAGTATATTTACTACTTCTCTTTTTACAAGCTGTCAGGGAATTACTTTTCATGTTTGCTCTGCTATTGCTACTTTATATCACTTTTGTACTAATTTGGGTAAATGTTTGTCTGAACTGTGATATGGGATCCCCGCCATTGGTGTTGGGTTTGAACTGTTTTTGTCTTTGTAAGTAAGTACTATATCTAATTCCCTGCTGGTAATTTTTGCATCTTCCCAAAAGGTTTCATAAAAATCTCCCATACGGAAAAGAAGCAAACAGTCTTTGTGTTGATTTTTTAATTCCATGTATT
The DNA here is from genome assembly GCA_964394325.1 of uncultured Candidatus Peribacteria bacterium. Classification (GTDB taxonomy): domain Bacteria; phylum Patescibacteriota; class Gracilibacteria; order Absconditabacterales; family Absconditicoccaceae; genus CAYMVT01. The sequence continues at coordinate 11,060 of CAYMVT010000004.1, forward strand.
GTCTTTGAGCAGGAGTCATTTTGAAAATATAATAATTTTTTTAAAATTGTTTTTTTGCTCAGTATTTTGTTTTTACAATCAATTTATATTTATTTTTAATTTTATTTCAATTTGTTTTTTGTGGTGGTGTTTATTAATTTATTATTAATATACAGGGATTGTTTGACCAAAAAATACTATAAAATACTTATTATTTATAGTTTAAAACTAAGAAATTTTTATATTTAAATTGTTGTTAATTATCTTTAAAATTCTATTGATTTTTGGATAAAAAAGATTAAAAAGCACTTGCTGTTGAGGTGTTTTATCAAACCAAAAAAATAATATAGGAGGTATTTTATGGCATGTGAGATCTGTAGGGGAAAGGCTTATCGTGTTATTGATGGAGGACCAGGGCCAAACACAAAAATAATAGTGACATGTCCTGTTTGTGAACCAAACATCAATCTTTATATTCTGATATCCCCTTTAGTTTTGTTGAAAAATTTTATTAGCAAGAGTATCGAAAGAGCTTCTTGTCAGTATCCACCCGATAGATAAAACCTCAATAACAAGCCCAAGCCCTTTGGTTATTTACCTAAAAGGGCTTTTTTTGTATTTTTAATATTTCAAAAATAATATTTTAAAAAAATTTTACTACTAGTATTCCAAAAAATAAGTTAGAGGTCAAACTTTTGTGTGGCTTATTTCCATATTTTCTCCAAAAAATCATGTTTTAGCAGTAACTTCATATTTTTCAATTTCATTTACTAACTTTTCAAAAATTTCTTGTGCTTTATCAAAATTTGCAGAATACAGAAAGTCTAGTTTGTTTCATTTTGAATTTCTTCATCATAGTGTAAAATTTGAAATCAAAAGAATTTGTCAGTTTATATCTTTCAAAGATTTATCAATTTTTCAGTTATTATCACTTATTATTCTTAGGCTAACAAGTTTTTTGGCAACTTTATCAATAATTTTGGGTCTTTCTATGTCATCCTGCATTACTCCTACATATACCAAAAGTCATTCTCAAATTTCATTTGTTTTGTTCTCTGACCTTACACTAGCGTTTTTTACATATTCTATTACTAATTTCATTGTTTGTAGTTAAATAATATAAATTCTACTCAATAACTCCACTTCACACCAATTCATCTCATTGGTAAAAAGCAAAAGTTTGTCAACTTGCTATAGCTCTCTGCTCATTTTCAAAAACAGCCTTTACTTTACTATTTCATAAATCAAAAATTTCACATTTTTGCAATTTCTGTCAATGTCTAATCCTACCATATCCAGCTTGAGGAAATTCTAACTTTTCACAAAGCCAATGTCGGTTTGCTGTTTTTAATTCTTTGCTAAACAAATTCAAATCTTTTTCTTCTCATACCGTGATTGTGTTGTTGTTTATATCTTTGTCTACTATATACAAAGGATATGGTCCGGAAACTCAAATTCATCTTCTTTGTCATATAGTAAAAAACCATGCTCCATCATGCTCTCAAAGTATTTTTCATTTGGTATCAATTATTTTTCATTTTTGGATAGGGAGCTTTTTTCTCAGAAAACTTTTCATATCCACTTTTCATATAAAACACAGTCCTTGACTGTCTTTTCTATCTGCATTTGGTAGTCAAATTTCTTTGGCAATTTGTCTTACTTCATTTTTTTCCATATTTCAAATAGGAAATAATGCTTTTGATAGTTGCCATTGTTTCAATCCTGCCAAAAAATAAGATTGATCTTTGATAGGATCTTTTCATTTCAAAAGTTTTTTCAAGGCCGGCCTTAAATCTTTTTTATCGTTTTCAACTATCCTAGCATAATGTCCTGTAGCAATTCCATCAAATCACAAATTCAACGCTTCTTGCAAAAACAAATCAAATTTAATCTTGGTGTTGCACAAAATATCAGGATTGGGGGTAAATCATTTTTTGTAACTGTCAAAGATATACTGAACGATGTATTGGTCATATTCTTTTTGATAATCAAAAGAAAAAAACTTAATACCCAAAAATTCAGCAACTTTTTTTGCTTCTTGTAAATCCTGTTTGGTAGGACAATTTTCGTTTTCAGAAATATAATTTATCATAAAACCAGCAGTAACATCATATCATTGTTTTTGCAGCAAATAAGCACTTACAGCACTATCTACTCCACCGCTAAGTCATACAAGAATTTTTTTCATAAGATACATTTTTTGTGTAAATACTTACTTATAAGAATTTTATTTTTGGTTCATTAATAAATTTTATCTATGTCTTCAATTTTTATTTTTCCTATCATCAGTTTGTTTGTATCTCATCATTCTTCAATCCGGTTTACTATTTTGTTATATCAGTCAAGGTATATCTTTTCTTTCATATATATAGCTCATTTATCTACAAATCATGTATTTCATATTCATTTTTTTAATCTAAAAGCAGTGTTGAATGCTCAGGATAGAGTTCTTGGTTTTATTCATTTTATAATATCCACCAGTCTTGAAAATGAGTGTTTTTGAGCCATATCTATTAGATAATATTTTTCATAGATGGTCTTTCTGTCATATTCTTTGGGTAGGTGTTTCATGCTATTATAGATTGCTAATCATTCTTCGTCTTTTATATATCATGCTGTTCAAGATTTTAAAATTTCCCATCCGCTTTTCTTTCAGTTCAAAAATCTTACAAGATGAATATCAATTTCGTGAGCTAGTGTAGCCAAAAGTTCGTTTTCTCTAAACCTCGCAGCGGGGGAGGTCCTTATTTGTGGGTTTTTTCATCTAATTATTGAAATCCTACTTACTCACATATTGGTATTTATTTTTACTCAACTTATTCATTTTTCTTCAAGGTGTTTTTTGATAATTTTTTTCACTTGAGAAAAAGTTAATTTCTTTCATAAAATTTCTTCATCATCATAATTTTCCAAAAAAATTTTTTCTTTGCAGGATTTTATTAATTGTTCATCTATATTTCCAAATAGTCTTTCATTGTATTTTAGTATGTTTTGATATTTTCATCATTTGTAGGCTTTTATTAGGTTCAACTTATTTAGCAATTCATTTGTTTTTTCTTCTAATAAGCTTGCAAAATTACTTTGTAATAATGTGCCTTCTGAAAAATGTTTCTCTTTTATCAAGGAAAGTTGTGATTTCAAATCATTTAAGTATTTATCCTCAGGCCAAGAATAAATAAATTTTGGATTATAGTTTCCGTTCCAAGTAATGAAATTATCCAACTCATCTAAGTAGTTTATAGGCTTTAATATTTTTGTAAAATTTAGTTTCCTTCATATCTTTGATAAGTTTTGATCTATTGTTTGTAGTTGTTCTAATTCTTCTTCTTTTATGTTTTTTGAATTTATGATATGTATGTCTGGTTGTGTCTTGTGAATAGGTTTAATATAATATTCATTTATGGGTCATTGTCCAAGTATTATTTCATTAGGCTTAATTTTTTCGCTACATTGAAAAGAAAGATTTTTGAATCTAATCTCACTTTCTGGAATGTCTGTTATTATGTCTCACCTTTCAAAATTTTGTATTTTGTTGTATAATTTTTTTCAAGCATAATTTTTTTCTTTTTTTAAGTCTATTTTTATGGTTACATTTTCTACACTGTCTCAGTCTTGTCATTCAAAGATCAAGCTTCACCTTTGAGATAGATAAAGAACTTTTGATTTAGCTATGAAGCTTGTTTTGGAGCTGTTAAAAATACTTTTTGATATTTCTACTCATTTTTCTGGATCTTGCACATTTATATCAGATATTTTCTCTAACCTTTTTTTTAATCTTAATTTGCTTGCACTTTGTACTTCTAGACCTGCTCTTGCATTTATTTCCAAAAGTTTTGGTCATTGAGGAGTTATTACCCAATCTAATGCCAAATATCCAAGATTTACGAAATATTGTATTTTTGAACTATAAAGTAGTATGTCATTCCAAAGAGGCATTTTTTTGTTGTATAGGTCTTTGTATTCTCAAGGAAATGACTTGGTAAAAATTTTTTTCTTAAAATACATAGATTTGATTTTTCCTGATCATACTTCTATTCATAATCATATTCCACCCTGAGAAATGTTTGCTGTTCAACTTGACCATTGAGTAGGAACTCTTAACATTGCTGCCACCGGAATCAAATTGAAAACTATTACTCTAATATCAGCAAGTCAATGTCTGCAATATCTTTTGAAGTTTATTCAGGGTTTTAGCTTTTCTTCTACTATTATTTTGTCTTGTCATAAAGTCATAGAATATTTACCATCCAATATATCAAGCAGATATCTTCTAAATTCATCATCAGATATGATTTTATTTCAAAGCTTATATTTGTAGTTGTACTTACTTTTTAGGCCAAATCCAAATAGTTTTTGAAAGTAGTTTGGCATTTTGATATCAACTATATTTCATCATTGAGTATTTTCAATTAACTCGGCAATATATATTCATTTTCATTTACTTCATTTATTTGGTTTTACCACAAAATGTTTTGAAGGCATTTGTCCAAAGTCAAAGTTGTACAATTCAGCACGGTCAGATATTACTCAATAAGTTTCTGCAACAGGAATTCATCTTTCTTTGAGAAAGTTTTTTGTTTTTTGTTTGTTATCTGCCAAACGGATAACTTTCTTTGGGTTAAATGTTTTTATATATTGTAAATTTCTTGAATTTATTCATAATATCCCGCTGTCAAACATAATATTAGTTTAATATTTTTATAAAGGGTTTATTGATTTTAAGATACCTTTTGTTAGTCTTTATTTGTCATAATTTTCAAGCAATCGTTTTATTATTTTTTCTGTATTGTCTTTTTTAAAAGGTATATTGCAATTTTGTAGCTTTGACTTTATCTTTCAAGAATCAAATCAATAAGGTTTCAATGTTTTTATTATGTTCTTCAAAAGATCTTCATCTATATTTAGTTTTTGAATATCTGAATCTTGAATTTTGGATTTCATTTCAATTATTAATCTTTTGGCAGTTTTGGGTCATATTCCTGGAAGTTTTTGAAAATAGTTTAAATCAAAATTTTGTATGGCTTTTTGGATTTCTTTTTCTTCTAGTGAGCTGATGAAGTATGCAGTTTTGCAACCAATTCAAGATATTTTTACTAAATAAGCAAAAAAAGTTTTCTGTTTAATGCTATCAAATGCATAATATATAAAAGTATTGTTATTGGGATCAAAGTATGGGTACAAAAAGAAATCTCAATTTTTTGTGTTTCACTTATAAAAAACTTCCACTCCAAAAGAATCGTTTTTGATAATATCTGTTTGTCAGTGTTGTTCCAACTTTCCGTATATATAATGTATCATATTGTTTTATAAAAAAATTAAATTTGGTTATAGTCTGCTTAAAAATTGGTAAATTTAGTTCTAACTTAATGTCTTTATCATGTGCTTCAAAATCATCATCTACTTTTTTCTTCAATTTTTTCAACAACTTCAAATTCTGGTTTTTCAATTCTTACAAAGACTCATTGTCATATTCTTGTATTGGCTGGTATGAACTGTTTCTGATCTGAGATATTAATATATGCAAATTTGATTGTATCATTATCTCAACAATAATCTTGATCAATTATTCATACTGAATTTACTTGTACTAATCAATGTTTTTTGAATGTAGAACTTCTTGGTTGAATTTGTAGCATATATCATAAAGGTATTTGTATTACAACTCAAGTTTCTATAAGTTTGAACTCTTGGGGTTGGAATGTTATATCATGTATAGTTTTGAAATCAAATCAAACAGCTCATTCAGTTTCATACTTTAATGGTTGTCAATCAGGCGTCTTAATTTTTACTTTCATAATGTTATAATATTTAGTATATAAAATATTTCATATAAATGTATTAGTAATCTTTATCGCTGTATATTTTGCTTGTTTGTGCTTGTGATTGATTCATATATTTGCTAGAATGTCTTTGTCAATAATCAACTTGACACTTGTTTGTCAGTGCTTCAAATGCAAATTGTCATATTCTCATTCAGGCATAAAGTCTAATAGGTATTTCATTAATGTTTGTTATTTCTAGTGTAATTGTTCCAGAAAAACCAGGATCAATAAATCAAGCCGTACTATGAATAATAAGTCATAATCTTCAAAGTGAGCTTCTTCATTCGCATCTTGCCACCAAATTATTTGGCACTGATATTGTTTCTCTACTGACTCATAAAACAAATTGTCTTGGGTGTATTACAAAATAGCTTCAATCTTGTATGAAAGTTTCATTTATGTACTTGTCAGATTTTGCTTGCTTTGGATCTATGTAGGATACTTGGTTTTTATCATAATATTTTATATGATTCCCCAGTCTAAAATCTACACTAGCAGGTCATATTTGATCATATATATCATAATCTGACTGTATTTGTATCTCTCATTTTTGTAATTTCATTTTGATATCACAATCGGAAAGTATCATTAATTGTTTAAATCACCTTAATAAAAGTTATGTTATAATATATTAAAAATATAAATATTTTCAACAGATATTAAAACTTTCTTTGTAAATAAAAAAACCTCTTTTTAGAGGCTTTCTTGATTGTTGTTATTTTATCTACTTTTTTACTGTTTGTGGTATGTAAAAACAGTATAACTAAGATACACAAACATTGCAATTATCAAAAATAAGAATAAATCGCTCAATGGTCATACTTTTACCTTTTCTATTCAGTCAATTTTTGCTAACTGTCAATCACAATTAGCTTTTATACTATACCATTTGTAAATTTCTTCTTCTGATTCAGGATCAAATGGATGTTCAAACTTAGTATTAGTTGTTTCTCATATTTTTTCCATATCTGAGATGTTAGTTGTTTCTGAGTCTGCCATGAATACTTCATATTTATCTGCACCCTCTACATCATCCCATACTAAGTAATATTTTCAGTTAATAACCTGTGTGGATATCTTTATTCATGATACATTACATGAAGGAGAGCCCATCATTCCTACTTCAACTAATGCTATTTGAGATGGTTCTCATTCAACATCTCAGTTAGTGTTTAATGGATACACTTTTGCATAGTAATCTATTTCAGTATCTACATTTTCCAGTAAAAACTCATTTGTACTAACTATCTCTTCTTCTCTTTGCTGTTCATCTTCTACATCTTGTTGTCTATTTGCATATACAAATTTAAATTGAGGAATTTGTCATTCATAATCCCATTCAAATTTGATGTTTCATGCTTCAGGGTCTCTTTCAAATTTAATATTTTTTATTTCTTTAACTTCTAAAATGTTTATTCTCTCAACATCTTGATAGTTTTCACTTGTTCAGTCAGCCATTGTTTCTATGTCTACTTGATATGTTCATGGATCATTGATAGATATTTGTCTTTTAAATAATCAAGCTTCCTCTCTGTCCATAGAAAATTCTTCATATCATTCTATCTTTAGTTCTACAGATTCTACTGAGTCAGATGTTTCAACTGTAAATTCAATTCATTCTCATTGATTTGCTTCTGTAGAAGGTGATATTTCCAATGATTTGAAATATTCTTCTTCTTGAGGTTCAAAATCAAAGTCAATTTCTTCTGATTGTCATATAACTTGTCAGTCTGAATCTGTTAGCTCTACTTTTAGTGTTTTATCTCATTGATCTTGTCAGTCTATATATATGTTGAAGTCACCGTTTTCATCTGTTATGTCATCTCTTACCATTTCTCAATTTAGGAAAACTTCATAAATAGTATTTGGAGCATCCGTATTTCATATCACTTCTATATGGTGTGATTGTAAAGTACTTCATTGAGAAGGTGATTCAATTTGTACATCAAATTCCAAATCTTGTCAGTCTCATCATACTTGTACTGTTTTGCTGCCTGCTATTCCTGCATTCATTAAGTCTTCTATTTGAATTTCAAACTCTCATTCTGATCTAAATATTAATCATTTAGAAAATTTTACATATCAAGCATCTTCTGCCTTGAATTCATAAAATCATTCATTAGGAAATTCTGCATCTTCAAAGTCTCATCACTCCAATAACATAATAACATCTCATTGATAGTCTTCAACGGTTTCTCACATTTCATCTACAGCTGTGATTTCTAGATCAATAGCTTCGTTTGCTTCTGGATTAGATTTTTCTAGCTCTATCTCAAAACTTGTTGTAGCTGCTATTGAAAATCACATTCAAAGCAAGGGTAGTACTATTATCAATATTATTCTTTTCATCATTGTTAATATTTAAGTTTTTATATTATAAATTTATCTCGTTGTTATTTCTAGGCGTTCTGTTTCTGAATCATCTGTAAATTTTATCCGGGCCCTCTCAATATTTATGCTTTTTTCGCCTCAGAGATTTATTTTACCAATTTTGTCTCCTTTTTCTAATTTTCCAATATCTAAAAACGTTACATTTAAACTTCAACTTTCATTTGATATGCTATTGCTGAAGTTATAATCTGAATCAATATCTTCCTTACTTGGTTGAATTTTTTCTGGATCAAAAACTGTGGTAAAAGCTATAGATGCAACTCCATTAAAGGATCTATTTGATACTATTTTCAGATTATCAGATTCAAAATATGCAAATATGTCTCACCTAATTTCTTGTTCTTGCTCTTCTACTCAAAGGATGTCTGCTTTCAAAAACTCAGTTTGACTGAGCATAAACATAACTGAAAATGCTAGAACTATAGCAATTCACAAAGCTAATAAGTTTTCTTTAATTACATTTACTTTCATTTTTTTATTTTAAATATGATTTAAAGTGTCTTTATTATATTTACTATCAAGCAAAAAGCAAATTTTTTATGTACTATTTAGTTATTTATATATTTACTTTTTTTGATATTATGATTTTGTATATTTTCTGAAGGATGGATTTGTCAATAATTATCATGTAAGTAGAAAAAATAATCGTTATTTTCAAAATTTAATAAACTTGTGATAGTAGTTTTACTTGGATTTGATATAGGGGTGGGAGTCATTCAATCAAGTTGTCTTGTATTATAAGAATTTGATGAATCATTTAAATTTTGAATTATTGTTGGTGTATTGCACATATGATATGGTTTTTCAAGTCAATAACAAAGAGTTATATCTGCATCTAATCTTCGTGAATTTTGCAATCTATTAAAAAATATACCTGCAATTATTGGTTTATTTTCTTGTATATTTTCTTCTTTTTCTATTATAGAAGATAGTATAATGATTTCATATAAATCCATTTCAATTCAAAATCATCTATTCTTTAATTTTTCATTGAATCACAAGATTTTTTCTTTTTTGGGTTTCCAAATTTTCTTTTCGAATGTTGTTATTTGATTTTCTACAAGTTGTTTAACTATATCTTTTGATACATCTATTTTGTAAGTATCAGGGTACAAAAATCATTCTAAATTTTGGATATCTCAAGCAATTTCCAAAAATTCGTATTTTTCTTTGTATTTAGACAATATATCTTTTTGTCATATATAATTTATATATTCATTTTTTTGTATATATCAAGATTTTGTCAAAAAATAATCAATATCATATATACTTCGTCATTCTATTATTGTTAACATTGTATTTTTTGTGTCAGGTCATTTTTCGAGTTGTTCAAAGAATTCTTGTTTTGTATATGTTCCTGAAAAATTGTAAACTCAAGGATATATTATTTCAGGAGTATTATTTCATAGTAGTATATAAGAATTAAACGAATATCTATCTAAATTAGAAAATTGCTTTATTACAGTTTTTATTCAATCTCATTTATTTACAATAATATCTCAATTTATCTGAATTTGTTTGTTTGCATATCACAAAAATCATACTATAAAAACAATTATAACAAAAAAAATTATTACGATATTTTTTTTCATGGTTTTAAATCCAAATTGTAAATGTTATTTAGTGTTTTTTTGTGAGGACTAAATGTTGCTTATCTTTATAAAAAATATTATTGTTTTTTCAAGTTAAAATAATCTTAAAATTCAAAAATTACAAAGCTTCAAAAAAATTATCTGATAAAAAGTTTTTGTATGTCTGATTTGGTTATTTTGACTATACTAGGTCTTCAGTGTTGGCAAACAAACATTTTATCGATGTGTTTGTAGCCTTCTTTTATGAGATTTACCATTTCTTGTATAGAGAGTTTGTCTCATGCTTTTATTGAAGTTTTGCAAGCCTTATTTGCAAATATATCATCCATTATTCAATCTAAATTAATATCTTCCATGTTTAATATATTATCCAATATTTTTTCAATATCAATATTGTATTTTACAAAAACATTCGGTATTGCATATACTGCTATGGTATTTTCTCATATAAAAGATATATCAAATCATAATTTTGATAATTCATCTATTTTGGGCTGTATATCTATATTTCAGCTTATCTTTAGGCTAATTGGATTTAGAATAATTTCTGGCTGTAGTTTATTTTTTTCTAAGTCTTTTTTCATTTTTTCAAAACTTATTCTTTCTGCTAGAGCGTGTTGATCTACAAAATATAGTTCTTGCTGTCCTTGTAGTATTATAAAACTATTCCAGACTTGCCCTATCACTTCAAATTCTTCTAAATAATTGTCTATGATCGTGTTTTCTTGTGCTTGAGAAAAATTAGATTTTCAGTAGATATTGCTTGCATGCTGTAAATCCAAACTTTGTTGTTCTCATGATTTTTGCAAAATTTTATATTGTCATTGTTTGGAGATATTTTTTTGCTGATTAGAAAAATCTTTTTGAACAAATTTTCAGCTACTTACTTTTTCGCTTGAAAATGTCTGAGTAAGAGATTGCTGTACAAAGTTGAATATACTATTTGGGTCCAAAAATTTAACTTCTTTTTTTCTAGGGTGGACATTGATATCTAATAATCCGGGGTCGATTTTTAAAAACAAAACTGCTAATGGGTATTGTCCTGGGGGAATCTGTCATTTATAAAAATCCATTAATGCTTTTTTTATAATTTTATCCTCTATTGGTCTTTGATTGACGAATATTTTGATGTTATTTTGGGAACCAAAAGTAAGATTGCTATCGCTAACTATTCAAAATATATTTATCTTTTCATTACTATTTTGTAAAATTTTTAGGTTTGGCTCTCGGCTTTCTTTATAAATCTGGATTATTCTACTATATTGGTCTTGAGTTTTGATAAAGTTTTTGATTGTTTTTCAATGCTTGATCAGCTTGAAATTTTTATCATGATTTACTAATGCAAAGTCCAAAAAAACATCCAAAATATAGTTGTATTCAGTTGTATCAGATTTCAAAAATTTTTGTCTAGCAGGTACATTGAAAAATAAGTCTTGAGCTATTACTATCGTTCAATGATTTTTGTGGAAAGGTATTTCTTCTATAGATACACGATTATCGATTTTTTGAAGCTGATAAGCAATTTTATCTTGTTTTGATTTTGTTTGAATAGTGAATTTACTTACTTGAGAGATTGTAGATAATGCTTCTCATCTAAATCAATAACTAGAAATATTGTATAAATCCTCATCAGATTGTATTTTGGAAGTGGTAAAACTATCTATTGAAGTCTGTAGTTGATTGCTTGGGATCCCTGTTCAATCATCTTCTACTTTGATCATAGATTTTCATCAATTAGAAATTTCCAAAATAATATTTTCAGCATAGGCATCTATACTGTTTTCTATTAGTTCTTTTACAATACTAGCAGGTCTTTCTACAACTTCACCTGCTTTTAATTTATTTATCATATATTGGGGGAGTTTTTTGATCTGCATAGTACTGGATTGTGATTGTTAAATATACTTTTTATTTAAAATTGTAATCTAGAGCCTTACTTTTTATATGATGCTTTAACTTATGAGGCAGTGTTTGAGACTGAATTATCTGATAATTTTAGTTTGGTAAGAAATAGGATTCAGAAAGAAGTAGATAAATATAAGTATGATATAGAACCAAAATTTGAGTTTGATTTTTAAGTTAATTACTTATTTGCTCTTAAATATCTTTTTAAAAAAGTTATAAAACTAATTTTTTTCAAAAAAGTCTTCATCAACTTCTTTGACTTCATATACATTACTAACTTGCAGACCAACACCATACTGATGCATTAAATCTACAAGTTTGTCTCCATCAATAAGTATGATAGTATGGCGAGCTTCATGTGCTTTTACAATAGCGTAATCATCAAAGCTGGAAGTTGTTACAAAAACTCATTTGTTTGTGTCTCCACTCATTGCTCCTATGAAATTGCGAATATCTTTTTCGCGAACCTTATTTTCATTGTAGCGTTTTGCTTGAATATAAATTTTTTCAAGACCAAGTTTATCTTCGTTAATGATTCCATCAATTCCACCATCACCAGATTTTGAAGTTTCCATAAGGTCTCCATATCCCATTTTTTTTAAAAGAATAAGAATAACTTTTTCAAAATAATATGGGTCAACACTTCTTAGTTTATCTAATAACTCATTTTTTACTTGTGTTTCAATAGTTGAGAAACCAGAGTCAATTAAATCCTGAGGTGATGAATTTTCAGCTAATACTTCTTTAAATTCATTTTCTATTTTGCTCTTTTTAGCTTGACGGTGAGCTGTAAAATCAGGATCGTTTTTTAGGTCTTCCAAGGTAAACTTACCTGATTTTGCAATAAGTTTTCCTTTTTCAGTGATTTGTACCATTCCGCGCTTAGGATAGTCAATAAACTTTCCCATTTTTAAATAGGATTTTCCCCAGCCTATACGGTCAAGAAGTACATTTGCTCAACTACTTGTTTTTTTATTAAGTAAATCTTGTGGTAAATGAGAATAATATTTATTGCGAACACGAATCCCTAAATCTCTATGATGCAAAGAACTTTCAGTATTTAAAACTTCAAGTATAGGTATAAAAGTTTCATGATACTTTGGTAATTCCATAATTTTATAAGTTATTTTGTAAAAAGATACTTTTAAAGTATTCAGACTAACTATTCCCTATACTAATATTTTACTTGTCTCTATTTTTAAATAAAATTCTATACAAGAATGTTCGCTTTTATTTTTATAATAATTATTTCATAACAAAATTCAATACCACCCGATTCAACCTCCCAACTCCACCCATAGCAGTTCGCAAACCCGTTAAATTTGGTATAATTTAAATTTTGTGTTGATAAAATTAAGGGATTAAGTAGATTATAACTACTTTATTTCTTAACTTTTTAAACCTTTTTTAGAATACTT
>CAYMVT010000005.1:0-23685 GCA_964394325.1 uncultured Candidatus Peribacteria bacterium
AGATAAGAATATCACTCCTCTTCTTCTTCATCAAGACTTTTAGATCAAGCTATATCATATATACTTCATCACAATTCTCTATCCCACCAAGGATTCCAAGAGTATTTGTAATTATAATCTAAAATATCTGTATCATAATCAAAATTAAAAGGAGTAGCTCATCACCACCATCTATAAGACCATTGATCAATCTCTTCACCATTAGAACATTTTTTATCTTTAAATGATTCTCAATCAGGAATAGCATTTTCAAAATTATATCATCTATTAGCTTCAACTTGAGTAGATAGTATTCAATGTGATGCTCATATAGATCTATTATCTACTGAATTGGTTATATCTTCTAAATCCTCATAAGGATAAGAAAGTAATTTAAATTCATCATAATCGTAATTTCTAAAATTTCATCTATAAATACTAAAATCATCAGCACTTTGAATTTCTGAAGCAGGTTTACCAAAATAAAAATTTTCATAAGTATTTCCAAAAATTGTATCTATTTCTACTGATGATCGATCTTCACAATCATAAGTTAATGAAAGGCCATCACAATTAAAAGGACAAGATCTATTTTTTTTTCAATGTGATTCATTATATATTGTAAAAACAGGTATTTTTAAAAAATATTCTTCCTCATCAACTTTATCATCTACATTCTCTTCAAGTATATCGTTTATGTTTTTTAAATATTCTTTTGAAGTTTCATCTTGTGTATAGATTTTATCTACATGTGAAGAAACATCTTCCAAAGACCACCTTCAAGTAGAGACAATATTATCTCTCATTTCAGAAAAATAAGTTTGTCCAAAAACTTCATTATAATCTTTTATCAAAGTCTCCAAAGAATCTTTTATCAACAAGGTAGGTATATTGTCTCATTCATCAAAAGCTTCTTGAACATCATCAATTGGAAACAGTTCAGATAAATTACCAGCTTGATCAAAGTACTGTTCGGATATCTGTTCAAACTCTCATCCAAAACCCTGCATGCTTTCCTCGGCCTCTTCCTCCAATCAGCTAATGCTCTCTTCATATTCTTCGACCAATGAAACCAGATTTTCCTCATAATCTCATTTTAGTATCTGATACAAGAGATAAGTATATCTATGATATGCTATATCTTCCAAAAATAAAAATTTGTTTAAATAATATGATAAGTTATTGTCATTAAAGAAATTCTGCAACATTACAAAATCATCAAGCCAAAATTTTCTATCAACATATTCTTCAGGATTGTTAGCATATTCATCCAGTTTTCCAAAAAAATCTTGATAATCTGAGTCCTGATCAAAATTTATCCGTCAATGCCAAATATCAGGTGTAGCAGAAACATTACCATTATTTTCAAAATATCAAGTATCATTATCAAACAGGTACTTTGTATTTTCAAAATTTACATAAGGAAAAATAGTAGGATATATGAATCCATCATTATTTACTACAGGCATAGGAATGTCTCACATAAAAACAGCTCAAATCAGAGATGATGGAGAATCTTTTTGACCTTCAAAATATAAATTTTGTAATATCTTGGTAATATCAGATGCCTGAAAATTATCCGGATTTATAGGTATTACCAAAGCCTTACTATCAGAAATTTTTCATTGGATATAATCTTGAGCATATCGTTGAATCTCAGTTTTAAGGTCTGAATTATAAAGCTGAGAATCCACCAAAACTGCGACTAAATTATTATTTGTATCTGGAGAATCATAAGCTGAGACATCTTCCCAAGGCAAGAAAAAAAGGTTGTTTAATAAAATTGACAAACAATAAAAAAATGTAAAAAGTCATACAAATATTCTTTTTCTCAAGATATTATTATTTTTCAAATTATTTATAAGCATTTTTTTGTTTATATTTAAACTGAATAATAGTTAATTATAATGTAAACTGTTTAAAAAATCAACTATTTTTGAATATTTTTGAAAAAAATTATTTTTGCATGTATTTTTGATATTTTTTCAGTACACAATAAATTAATTTTTGCTTGATTTTTTATATATAATATATTTATTACTTTATATTACAATACTATGATAAAAAAATTTATACTATTGTCATTTTTGATACTTTTATTGCTATTTAATCTACAAAATAGCATAGCAGGTAATGATTTACAAGATTTAAAAAATGAATTTAATAATATATATGAAACTCTTGATCATAAAGATAAAAATGAAATCAATGAAATAAAAGACATAATTAATAATGCAGTAAGTAATATTAACAATAATAGACTACAAAAAATAATTAACAGAACACAAACAGCCCAAGAAAATTTAAATAATATGAAACTTTCAGATTCAGATAAGAAAAAGGTAGAATCTTTTTTGATATACATGGAATATGCAACACTTAAAAGAATTCAATCAATATCAAACTCAAAAAGTAAGATATGAAAACTATTTAACGAACAAAAAGAAGATATAATCAACAATGATTTAGACCATATAAGTATTGATTATTTAGAGGATTTTTTCCAAGAAAAATATGATGCCCTACCTGAGGAGAAAAAAGAAGAATTTAATAAAATACAATCATCTACAGAGCAAATTCTTGAAGATATGAATACAAACATTTTCAGAAATATAAACAGTGTTGATGATATAATTAGAATAAAAAATATTACAAAAAATATTTTAAATAGAAAAGAAGAGATTAAAAAAATCACAGATTCTGAATTAGAAAAAGAAATAGAAAGCAAAATAACTTTTCAAGTAATAAAAAAATTAGAAAATGAATGAGTAAATGTTAATGAATTATTATGACTTGAAGAAAAACAAACATTACAGCAAGATGAAACAAATCATTTAGAAGAATCGATATGAGAACTATTTAATGAACAAAAAGAAGATATAATTAATAATGATTCTGATTATATAAGCATTGATTATTTAAAGAATTTCTTCCAAGAAAAATATGATGACCTACCTGAAAATAAAAAAGAAAAAATTAATAAGATACAATTATCTACAAAACAAATTCTTAAAAATATGGACAAAAGCATTTTTAACAATGTAAAATATGTTGAAGACATTGTTAAAATCAAAGAAACGATAATACAAGATTTATTAATTAAAAATATTGAAGTTAAAAAAAATTGATGATATGTAACAATTGAAATAATTAGAAAACTAGAAAAAAAATGAATAAATGTTGATGAAATAATAAACTCAGAAGATAATAAAGATAAGTGTCAAGAATGAAAAATTTGGAATGAAAACGAAAATAAATGTATATATATACGAGATGAGTGTCAAGAATGAAAAATCTGGGACGAAAATGAAAATAAATGCATAGATATACAAGATGAGTGTGAGGAATGAAAAATCTGGGACGAAAATGAAAATAAATGTATAGATATACAAGATGAGTGTAAAGAACGAAAAATCTGGGACGAAGATGAAAATGTACAAGCAAATTATGAGATATTAAGTCCGAGCTTTAAAAAAGTTGATACTACAAAGGAAGAAGAACCAATTCAGCCATATTTCCACACAAACACGGAAGAAGGAAATGATGGTGGTGAATATGTTTTACCTTCTTCTCAAAGACGTTCATTTCAAAAGATCAAGTTCTATGTACCGCCATCTGCTAATACAATATATTTAAGGACACACAGATTACATCCAAGTCATGAAAATAATATGGCAGTAGCTGCTAGATTAAACGAACCTCCACTAACATCATTTGATGATTTTAAAGATGATTTTTTTGATATAAATGATACACCTACCAAAAATTATCAAGATTTAAAAGATAATGATTTTCTAATACGTAATAGGCAATCCTTGGTATTTCCAATTATAAATGACAGATCTTCTGAAGTTTCAGAAAATGGAGATCGGATTTATTTACATTTTTTTGATAAAGATACTGGTGGGTCTGTAGATTTGCTGGATTTCTCAGTATCATACATTGTTGATACTGAACAATATCAAGAAATGTATAATGCTTGTATAGATATTGAAGATAAATGTCAAGAATGAGAAGTCTGGGACGAAGATGAAAATAAATGTATAGATATTGAAAAAATTGGATTAAAAATAGAAAGAAAAAAAAGTAACAGTTGTGATTATAGTATATGATCATCATTACAAGCAAATCAAAGATATTATGAAAGCGAAAAATCAAAGGAATACGAAATAGCTAGAACTACTGACTCGGTAAGATTTCACTGGGAAAACCCCGAAGAATACGATTATATAGAAATTAAAAAAACTGGAAAAGATTCTTGGAAAAATATATGAAAAAAAGATTATTATGAATTCACTTGATTAGAAGAATGAGAAAGCATAAGATTAGAAGTTCGTGCATGTTTGGAAAATAATTGAAATAGTATTTGTGGTGAAACTATAGTTTTTAGATGAACAGCTTGTATTATGCTAGCATGATGTAAATGTGGTTGTTGAAGAGTAACAACATATGAAAGAGAACGAACTTGAACAGATCAGAGAGCCTGCACTTTTGCTAGTTTTGCTAGAAGATGATGAATTCAAACTAGTTGGCCAGGCCAAGAATATACCACTGATGATTGAATAGAAAAGAATTGCTATGAAGTTGAAGATCCTTGTAGTGACTGAACTATTCGGAAATTTAATTACACAGAAAGTGTTTGTGATAACAAGTCTTGATATTTTAGATGTGATTGATGATGTAATGAACCTCGAGAATTTTATGAAATAGAACTTGATGAAGACAGAAATATAGTGCATACAATCAAAATAAACGACAGCAGAATATGAATAGCTGGTATGTATACAGATTTTGTAAAAGCTTCAGCTGTTTGCATAAATGAAGAATTAGATAAAAATGATTGTCAAGAAATTGATTTGATAGAAATCAGAGATGAAATAAAAGAATTTTTCTCACCAATCAACAACACATATTCTGATGAACAAGATGTCAAATTTATGCCAGACTGAAAATGCTGGACAAAACAATTAACTTTGTCTGAGCCATATGTAGCACCATCAAATCTTTATGGGTTAGAAGAAGCAGAGAAGTCTTGTGCTGTATTATGAACTGGATGGAGACTACCAACACATTGAGAAATGAACGAATTACAGGACAGTATATATTGAGACTGAAATTGAAATTCAGAATGCTCTAGAAGTTCAGTATGATGGTGGTGTGAATGATTAGGATGGTCTGATGAAGAAACAAGTTCTTCTGAAGATATAATTTCATGAATATACAAAAATCCTTACGGAGCAGATGCTGATGAATATAGAAAAGATGTTGAAGAAGATGATGATGCTTTATGATGATTAGTAGATTTTTTACCTTGATTTCAAAATAGAGCTAGGTGAGCAAAGGATGCATTTTCTCTTCGGAAGCGGTCAATGTTATGGACCAGTACAACATATGAAGAATTTAATAGTATTTGTGATTAGTGAAAAAATAGAAAGATAATAAATAAGTTCTCATACAAGAGAAATTAAATAAAAAATTTATCTTTATACATTATTTTATATTTATTAAGATACTTATGCTATTTTTAAAAATATTATAATTTGCATCTATAATATTTTTTCGATAAACACTAGTAAAATTAATAATACTACTATACTTATATTTTTAAACTCAAAAGAAAACCCTATGCTCTAATTGATCAAGTTTGAGTTGTGCCAAGATAATATTGCCTTGCTGCCAAAATATAATTATCCCTAGTACGAGGTTTATCTCACATAAACTGTGCTACTGCAGGGTTGTTTTGTATATAATTTGACACATTTGCATCTGTAACTCAAGGTCAAGTATGATAAAAGACAATAGCCTCTCACCAATTTCAGTCAGTATAATTATCATACAAATATTTCAAATAAGCACAAGAAGCGATTATCTGATGTTCAGGATTGTGTCTTTCTAAATTGTCTCATGGTATATCATACATAGGAGCAATTCTAGATTTGATATCACTCCAAGTTCAATCTAAAATTTGTCAAAGTCAAATAGCTGTAGATGAAGAAGGACTTGCCTTTGGATCTCAATTAGATCATTCTTTTATGAAGAGTTGTAAAACAACATTTGAAGGTACATTCAATTCATTTGAATATTTCCTGATTTGTTCATCATATTCTTGGAAATTTTTTCAAGGTCAACTTATTAACTCTTCATAGCTTGCAATATCAGAAGCATTTTCAATAGGAGCTTCAAGCTGTTGACTATTTACTTGAGCTTCTAATTCTTCACCTGAACTTTCTTTTTTTCAACCAAAGATTCATCAAAGAAATCATCATATTCATCATGCAGAAAAAAAGTTAGACAATTTTTTTGAAAATTTATCAAACATATCTCAAAATTTTGAAAAAATTCAATCTCAAAAAATACTTCCCAAAAAACCATTATCTGATTCTTTTTCGGAACTTTCAGTTTTTGAATCGGATTTATCCCTTTGTCACTTTAATTCTTCTAATTCTGCTTGAGAAGAGATAATTATTTGTTCTGTTTCATCTTTTACTCTGTCAAGAAAATCATCTATATACTCATTTTCCAAGACTTCCTGTAAATTGTTTTTTTCCAATTTGGATTTGAATGTTTGAATATATTCTTCACTTCTTTTTTCTTCGTATAGGTCTTTGACTTCGTTAGCTAAATCCTTCAGTCAATTTGAAATTCTTTCCATATCTAGTCAATCAAAAAAGTCTGCTCAAAAAGTTTTTTCTAAAAAGTTTTTTGCAGAATCAAAATCCTGGAATTTTTCAGATGTTCATTGACTTTCTACTTGTTCCAAAGTCTCATTTGTCATTTTATTTTAAATTAATAAATTAAATAATTACTTAGGCAAATACAGGAAAACTGTTCAATCTTTTACTATAATTCATTCTATTCTATATCAATTAGCTTCTCAAATAATTTGCCACATTTCTCCAGGATAATCAGGGTGGCCTAAAATTCTACCTTCAAAATCTTCATAACCTGCCTCTTGTACAGCTTCTCGCATAGCTTGAGATCTCCAATGGCTATCATCAAGTCAACCTTTATATTCATAACTAAAAGGTTCATCATAATTTAATTCTACAGAGTTTTTATTTTCTTCCATTGCCTCTTTCTCTTTTTCGCCTGTTCCCGAAGTTCTATCAATTTCCTCCAAGTCTGAATCCTCTTCGTTTTTTTCTGAATCTTCCCCAAGTATATTTACAAAAAAATCAGGGATTTTGTCATCTTCCTCTATCATTTGCTTAATTGCTTGGGTGTCTTCAAGTTTGTCTGAATCAATATAATCCGATTTAACAGCACTTAATAAACCTTCTAATTTTTCGTTATTTATTTTGCCGTCTTCATCTTTTGCATCATCAAGAAAATTTTCCAATCCTTCCAAAGTATCCTTACCAAAAACTCAATCCGGGTCACTTATTTGATGATCATTTTCTTCCAAAAAATTCTGCAGATTATCAGTATCAAAAACATTTTGCAGAGACTGAATTTGAGATAATTTTGCCTCATAATCACCATCTTCTTCAAATCTATCACCAAACAATTCCTTGATTGTCTCAGGTCATAATTTTCAACCACTTTCATTGATATTTTCATTTTGTTCTTGAAAATTATCTATTGCAGATAGCAAGTCTATCCATTGTATATTATCTTCATTATCTTTCAGTGATTCATCTTCTGCTTCTTGATCACCTTTTAATTTTTCTATTATGTCAGATTTTTCAATATTGTCATCTTCTTTTGTAAAAGTATTAACTGTTTGCAAAAAGTCTGAATTGTACTCAGCAACATCTTTGGGTTCTTCATTACTTTCTACTGATCCGAACTCATCAAGAAATAGCTGAATAGTAAGCATAATCTTTGCAAAAGTTCATTCAGGTCACTTCTCTCACCACAAATAGCTCAAAGACTCCCAAATTTCCATATCTTCTATCTCTTTCATATAATCAACTTCTTCGTTTCCACTATCCTGCAAATCATCCAATAATTCCTGTAGTTCTATACTGACACTAGAAAGTATTTCTTCTTCTAACTCTCCTTGTTCCCTTTCAACTTCTCTTAACTCATCAAAAAGATCTGTTAGAATTTCAGCTCTATCATCAGAAAAAGCTTCTTGTATTCTGCTTGTAAATTGTTCGTAACTATCATCATTTAGTTTTACAATTCAGTCTATTCATTTCTCGTCCTCCTCATTAAAATATTGATTCAAATCTATACTATCTTTCTTTTCAAAAATTCTCTCAAGCCCTTGATTCGCTTCTTGCCTAGCATTTTCCAAAGAATTTTCTTGCTCTTCTGGATCTCTTGGTTTGTCTGGATTTGCCATGTCTACTTTTATTTTTATTTATTTAAATTTCAATTAGAAGCCATTTAAAAAGTGATGAATTTGGACTCTAATTGAATCAAAAGAAAAAATTCCTTTAATAATTTTTTTAATACATACTAAATTATACAAAAATTTTTTTTGATGTCAAATATACAAAAAGATTTTTATCCGAAAGAAATTTCTTCCTGTATACTTTTGATTTAGATTCCATTTTTTAGTAACTTTGCAAAATGAAAATTAACCATTTTTTTTATTGAAAAAATACAAAAAATAATTATATAAAGATAGAATTTATTTATTAATAACTAAAAGAAATGAGAAATAAAGTAATTGAGGTAGATTTTACAAAAGATAGAAAAAATATTAACTGAGAAATAGGAGAAAGTAAGAAAACAAAAAAACAACTACCAATAAATTATTCTCAAACTAAATCAAAGAATACAAATCAACCTTCTCTTGAAGAAGTAATTCAAGAATGATGGATTGCAAAAAAAACATTAAAAAATCAAGAAAAGACAAGAAAGTTTCTACTAGATGACTCCCTAACTGAATCAGAAGATGTAAATCAACCTTCCCTTGAAGAAGCAATTCAATGATACTGGAATGTTAATGCTTCAGAAAGTGAACTTAAACAAACACTTAATGAAAGTGACGAAATTGTTAAAATTTCTCCTGATGAATTAAAAAGATATGTATTTCATGTTATAATGTGAAAAATTATGAAAAAGAAAGAACTTACAACAGAATATTATTCTTGTAGTGATTATTTATCTGGTCTTATAACATCATTTATTATGAACAAAATACAAATAAACAAAAACTGTCTAGAACTAGTTAACGAACAAAATTGAGCTGATTTCCAAAGAATTTGAGATATACATTTCCTAAGATATGCTACAAGATATGATCAGAGAAAAAACAGTGCATATTCAAAACAAGACCTTATCAATCAAGCTGTAATGTTTTATGATATGGCTTATCAATGGCACGAGAGAACTATAGGAATGTACCTTTCCAGCAATCTAAAAGAATTTGACTCTATACTTAACTTTAGGAATTTTACTAAATCTGTTTTCCAAGGAAGAATTTAAATTTTAGAACTCTACTTTTCTACAGAAAGTGTTTTTAAAAATGAAATCTACAAATATATTAATAGCCTTTTTTCTAGAGTTATATTTATTTTTGTACCAATAAACCATTCCTTAAAATAATTTAAACTTCGTATTTTTTCATCCCGTAAATGAATTTGTTAAATACTAATTTGTATATGGCAAAATTTCATAGAAAAACACATTGCTATAGCAAATCACTGAAAATGGTTACATATACAAAAAGATTTTTATCCTAAAAAAATGTCAAAATTATTCTCAAAAAATATTTTCAAATTTTTCTCTAATATAATCTCTAAAAATCTGAGATATGTTATCTTGCATTTCATAAACTCTTTCATACAAGTCATTTATCAACTCTTCTTTTTGTTCTTGTAGTTTGCCAGCAATATCTCACTCATATAATTCCTCCTGTTCATCATAAACATCCTCTACTGAATCAGTCAACACGTCAAAGACAGCTCTTTCTGTATAATCAACTAACACAGCAAAGGAAGAATATGCACCCAAAAAGTATCACAATACAAAAGCAACAACAAATACTATAACTGTTTTCATTATTTTAATATAATTTGAAATAAAAATCAAAAGTAAGTTGTTTTTTTTCTCATTTTATAGCAGAATTGCGAACAAACTATATAAAGAATATAATAATTAAATCAAAAAATACAAGTAATACTATCAAATTATTTATCTTCTTCGCTGTGTTTTGATCTGTAAATATGCATCTGAATCAAAATTTAGTTCGTTTACTTTTCAGTTATTAGCTTCTACTATGGGGATTCTCCTTACCTCTTCATCAAGTTTTATATACAATGTATGACCATCATAATGAAAAAATATATCTTTTTGAGTATGTCTTGAGCTTGAACCAAATACGATTTGTCATTTTTGGGATTTTTCTTTTTTTAATACTCAGCTTCGTTGTTTATCTTCGTATAAATCTCTTTTTTCTTGTTTGGTTCACCAAGTACCAGGACTAAAAAGCCTACCAGAAAGTCTTTTGCGTTCTATTTGTCATCATACTATTTCAAAATGTATCTTGGATGGAGCACTTTCCAAGTATTCTATAGATAGTCTGTGAGAATCTGAAGCTGAATGCTTTCAAGCAATAAACTGATCTAATTTTTGAATATACTCCAAAATCTCTCTTCTTTCTTGATAAGTTTGTGCATTTTGTAAATCTTCTTTTGCTGCCTGTCTTTGCTTTTGCCAAAAATCATCTTTTTTTTCTTCATCAACACTATCAGAAAAATCAGTAGTTCTATTTGATTCTTCAAAAGGTCATTTGGAAGGCTCATGTACTGACTTAGCAGATGAAGATTCATATCATACAGGTTTGTGGACTGTTACACATCCTGTCAAAACAGAAAAAAGAGAAATCATTGCAGCAATGGTTGTAGCTCTATTCTTAAATTTATCAAAAGATGAAATCCTTTCTTTATTTTCCATTTTTTAAAAAATTAATATATAATTATACTCTATTTTAAACAAATTATCTTGTATGTCAATTTATTCTTGTTTTTTGGAAAAAAATGTTTATAAAATACGATATTTATATGATTACTTTTTTCCTGTATGGTTAGTATTGCTACGGCAAAGAAAGAATTAAATTTATCCAAAGAAGAATTATTATCTTTGATAAAAGATAAGACATGAAAGTCTTATAGTGAAAAAACATCAAGAATTTCTGATGCAATATTTGATGAATTAAAAAAAGACATCAAGGAAACTAAAGGTACAGATACCAAAGAAGAAAAAAAGCCTAAATCCCAAAAAGTAGCCACAGCAGATGATGTATTAGCACAGGATAACTCTTTCCTGTCACAACTTTGATTTGGCGAAGCTGAACAAACACCTACCGAAGATACCGAGCCTGAAGATGAAATTGAAACAGATTCACAAAAAGATGAAACTGATGTTTTGCCAAAACAAGAACCCTCACCAGCTGTCAAAGATAGAAAGACTTGACAATCTCAAGCACCAACAAAACAAGACACAAAAACACCACCCACCAAACAAAAAATAGAAATCACCAAGAAGTCAGACAAACCATCAGATTTTCAAAAATTTGTTGCAGATAAAACTGGGAAAAAAGACCAACCTAAAGCAGAACCACTAAGCGTAAAGAAAAAAACTTTAACCAAAAAAGACAAAAAAAGAGCTACAAAACAAACTCAAGATGAGGAACCAATCAAGAAAAAAGAAATAAACCCAAAAGTTTCCCAAACACTAAAGAAAAAAGAAAAAATAACTATATCTGATAATATAACTATCAAAGAATTTTCAGAAAAAATGTGAGTATCCTTACAAGAAGTTATGAAAACATTACTAGCAAATAAAATTGTATTGCCTGTCACTGCAAGTATTGATTATGATACAGCTTGTTTGATATGACAAGAACTATGAGTAGAAGTTGAAAAAGAACAAGATAAAATATCAACTAGTGAAATAATATCAGGAGATATTCAAGCAATAATTAATGCTGAAAAAGATACAGAATGATTAGCTGTTAGATCACCAGTTGTTACAATAATGTGACATGTAGACCATGGTAAAACCAAGCTTTTAGATTATCTTAGAAAAACAGATGTTGCTTGATGAGAGGCATGATGAATCACTCAATCTATATGAGCATCACAGATAACAAAAGATTGAAATCTTATTACTTTCATTGATACACCTTGACATGAACTTTTTACATCTTTGAGGGCTAGAGGGGCCAAGATTACGGATGTTGCTATAATTGTAGTAGCTGCAGATGACAATGTCCAAAAACAAACCCAAGAAGCTATAAATCATGCAAAAGATGCAAACATACCAATATTAGTAGCAATCACAAAAATAGACCTACCTAATTCAAATATAGAAAAAATCAAGACACAACTTGCAGACAACTGATTAATACCTGAAGATTGGTGAGGCGAAACTACAATGGTACCCATTTCATCAGTAACTTGACAAGGAGTGGATGAGCTGTTGGATATGATAGTTTTACAATCAGACTTGTTGGAACTCAAATACAACCCAAATAGAAATGGATTAGGCGTTGTATTAGAAGCAGACAAAGACAGCAAAAAATGAATTACTGCCAGTTTGATAGTGATGACTGGTACTATGAAAAAATGAGATGTACTAATTCTTGGAGATGTCTTTGGTAAAATCAGAAGAATGACTAACTGGAAGCACAAGGATGTAAACATTGCTCGTGGAGGAGATCCTATCCAGATCAGTTGAATTCAAGATTTACCAAAACCTTGAAGCATAGTAGAAGTAGTTGATTCAGAAAAAACTGCCCGCACAAAAATACAAGAAATAAAAAGAGATAAACAAGAAAAACAAGAAAGTAGATGAGTCCAAAATTTATTGGATCAAATTTGAACTTGAGAGATGGTTCAGCTCAAACTGATAATAAAGGCTGACAGTTTTGGTAGTTTGGAAGCACTAAAATATGCTATATCAAAAATAAATGTTCATGAAAATGTTGAAATCAAAATTATTCACAGTGATATATGAGTAATAAACGATTCAGACATCAATTTAGCAAAAGCCTGAGATGCTGTAATAATTTGATTTAATGTTTTTGCAAGCGGAAGCTTGTCCAAAAAAGCAACCAACCAAAATATAAGCATTAAATGCTTTGATATAATATATGAATTAATTGATTATGTACAATGATTAGCTACCTGATTGATAAAAACAGAACAACAAGAAGTTTTTGTTTGAAAATTACAAGTTAAATGAATATTTTTCAAAAAATGATCTGAAATGATTATTTGAGGAAAAGTTATTGAATGAAAGGTTGTAAATTGAGCATATTTCAAGGTATTTAGAAAAAATATCAGTGAAGATGAAGATCCACAAGAACCAATTTCTACTGGGAAAATCTTATCTTTAAAAAAAGAACAAGAAAATGTAAAAGAAGTTACTACTGGTCATGAATGCTGAATGAAAGTGAAAACAAGTAGAAAAATACAAGAAGATGATGTTATTGAATTTTATATAATGGAATAAAAGTAGCTAACCTAAAATTTTTTTACATACGTAGACATTTCTTTTTAAAAAAAGAAACAAAAACTATGAACTTATTCTTTTAATAAAATAGCAAATACTTGATATTTTGTAGATAATTCTTTTTATCTTTTTTATATTCTACTTGCAAAAAGAACTATCTACAATATACAAGCAGTAAAAATAAAAATTTACTTCATAAGTTTTAAGTTAAATTGAAAATTGAAGATTTGATAAAAAATATATTACTTTTCAAAAAAGATGAAATTACACCTGAACTAATAAAGACAAAAAAAAAACAGTTTGCAAAAGAAAACAAACTTACCAATATACCTACCAATATGGAATTATTGGCAGCTTATCAAAAATTAGTTGATGAAAAAAAAATTGAGCCTAACGAAAATTTAAAAAGCTCCCTTAGAAAAAGAAGTATAAGAAGTAAGTCTGGAATAGTTCCTGTTCAGGTCCTTACTAAACCTCGACCTTGTCCTGGTAAATGTATTTTTTGTCCAGATGATGCTACTATGCCCAAAAGTTATATAAATACAGAACCGTGAGCTATGAGAGCCTTGTTAAATGAATTTGATCCTATTAAACAAGTTTACAACAGGCTATTGTCCCTTACTATGACAGGACATGATATAGATAAAATTGAAATGATTGTTCTTTGATGAACATGGGATTTTTACCCAAAAGAATACAAAGAACGACTTGTTAAGTCTTTGTTTGATGCTTGCAATACTTTCTTTGAATTCAAGTCAAAAATACAGTTAAAATGAAAAAATCCTAAATTTTCAAAGTTTACTATCACAGAAAATATAAATATCAAATATTCAAGCTGTATAGATGAGGCTCAAAGCATTAATGAAACTGCTAGTTGCAGAATAATATGACTAACAATAGAAACAAGACCAGAATTTATAACACACGACAACTGCAAACACTGGAGAAAATTATGAATTACCAGATTAGAAGTATGAATTCAAAGCTTGTATGATTCCGTATTAAAAGCAAATAAAAGATGAAATTCAGTATTGCAAATTAGACAATCTTTACACAGATTAAGGAAATACTGATTTAAGTTTTGTTGTCATTTTATGCCATGACTTCACAAATCCAATATCCAAAAAGATATCAAAACTATGCAAAAAGCATTTTCAGATAAATTTATAAAGCCCGATGAAATAAAATTTTACCCCACTTCAGTAATTCCAAACACTGAACTTTATTCACTCTACAAAACAGGAAAATACAAGCCTTTAACAACAAAAGAAATCAAACAAATAAGCAAAAAAATACAATTAGACATAATTCCTCCCTACACTAGAATAAAAAGACTGATTAGAGATATACCACAAAACGAAATAATAGCAGGGAGCACATTAACAAATCTGAGACAAATTGTTATGAAAGAATTGTTTGAATATATGAAAAACAATCCCACACAAAGAAAACAACACTACCAAAAATTATATCCTAACACCAAAAGCTTAAATAATATAAAAGATTTTTTACATAAAGAAAAGTCAAACAAACAAAGCAACAAAACATATATAATTTGATGAAAACCTGATTTAATGTCTCAAAGAAACTTTGTAGCTTTGGATACAAGATCCAGAGAAATCTCAAACAAAAAAGAAAATACATCAAATGCTTTCTTAGTAGTAAGAAAATATATGTCATCTGTTTGACAAGAATATTTTATCAGTTTTGAAGATGAGCTTGGATATCTTTATTGATTTGTAAGGCTATTACTGCCCCAACATGCAAACACTATTCAGTGGCAATGACTTGGCAGCAAAACAGCGATAGTTAGAGAACTTCACATTTATTGACCAGTTGTCAAAATAAACACCCAAATTAAAAACTCTTTTCAACATAAATGATTTGGAAGTAAACTAATGGAATTAGCAGAAAAATTATCCAAAACAAAAAATTTTCAAAAAATATCAGTAATTTCTTGAATATGAGTAAGAAAATATTACGAAAAACTATGATATAATTTGAAATGAACTTACATGGTCAAAAAGATATAAAACCCAAGTCTATAGCACACCTAAAATCAAAAAATCTAATTTTGTCTTGGAAAATAAAAAAAAATCATTAAAATGAACTTTACATTTTATAAATACTATTAAATTTCCACAAAATAAAAACAAACATAAAAATTTTATCTTAATTAAAATATTGTTTTTTGTAATGTCTACAAATAGATTTCAATGACAAAGAGAAGATGAAGTTGTTTTACTATTTACCAGACAACATTTACCTAGATACCTAACTTACAACTTAGAAATCTGGTCAACATCTTTTTTAATGTGAATATTTTTTGGGTTTATAGCATACGCATTATGAAACGGTTTTATTTGAATACTGTTTTTTATTATATTTTTTTTGTTAGGTTTTTCTTTTTATTTAATGGTGTATTGGAGACAAAGAACATTGTATATTACAAATAAGAGAATAGTAAAATTCACAAGATATTGACTATTCCAGACTGAATTCAAAGATTTGAGAATCAAACTATTACAAAAATGTATCACAAAATATAACTGATTTTTGGACCAACTAATGAAATGTTGAACATTAGAATTTGTTTGATATTGATGATCTTGAGAAGTTATTATACACTTTTTTGCAGTAAAATATCCTGAACAGATAGCCTGCTATACTTCTCAATTATCAGATTATATAATAGAAAATCCTGATCAAGATAGTACAAAGCTAAGACAATATGTATCTGGAGAACTACGAAGAAAGGCTACAGAACGTGCTAAGGAAGCAAGAAAATCCAAAAAAAAGAAGAAAACAGGACAGTCAGAATTTTCTATTAGTAAAAAAGACGAAGATAAGTAGAGGCCACTTAAAAAGTGGTAAATTTGGTTTCTAATTTAGTCAAAAGGGGAAGCTCTTTTGTTTTAAAAACATACTTGTTTGCTATTCTTTAGTTTTTTAGAGCCATATAATGTAGTCTTTTTTTGCTTCTTTCTGAGAAAAGCGAAAAGGTTGAAAGATAAAACTGCCCATACATGTGTTTTTTTGTTTCTTTTTTCTCCGAAAAGGCGGAATATTAAAAGATTGAACTCATATGATGTGTTATTTTTTGTTTCTTTTTAGAAAAAAAAATGTGATATGGAAATAAGGACTTTTTAAGCAGGCTCTAATTGTGTTTAAAAGCTTTTTTGTCCAAGAAGTCTAAATAAAAAGGCTTGTAAGATTATATATTTAGAAAAACTTATTTCAATTTTAATGCAAATTCTTGATATTTTTTCAGTGCAAGCTAGTTCATAAAAAAATTTATAATTGTTAAAACACCAAAGATGAACCAAGAACTATTAAAATTAAGACATAGCTTATCTCACATATTGGCCCAATCCGTACAAAGACAATTTTGAAAAAATGCAAAATTATGAATATGACCCGCTATAGAAGATGGATTTTATTATGATTTTGATTTCAAAAAATCTGAAAAAACTTCTGATAATAAGATATGAGAATCTGACCTAAAAATAATCCAAAAAGATATGGAAAAAATTATAAAACAAAAACAAGAATTTTCATATATCATCACTGATATAAAAAAGGCAAAAAAAATAAATGAAATGTCACACCAAGAATACAAAAACGAAATAGTAGATGATTTTATTGATGAATGAAACGAACAAATTACATTTTATATCAATACAATACCTACACAAGCAAAAGATGCCTTTTTGAAATGATGTAATCAAGGATACATCTCAATTTATGAAAAAATCACTCAACATTTTCAAAAAAATCATAATCTTGAAGAAGAAAAATTTATCACTTTCATAGACATGTGTCAATGACCACATATAGACAATACCGATGAAATAGACACCAAATCTTTCAAACTATCAAAAATTGCAGGAGCTTATCGAAAATGAGACGAAAAAAATCCTATGATGACCAGAATTTATGGTTATGCTTTTGAAAATTGATACAAATTGAAAGAACATTTAAACTTTTTGGAAGAGGCTAAAAAAAGAGATCACAGAGTGTTATGAAAAAAACTTGATTTATTTTGCTTTTCTGATCTAGTATGACCAGGTCTTCCTCTATTTACACCTAGAGGAACCAAAATAATAAGTATTTTGCAAAACAAAATTGAACAAATCTGTTCTAAATATTGATACCAAAAAGTAATGACACCACACATAGCCAAAACACAACTTTTTGAAATATCTTGACATGCAAAAAAACACCCTGAAGAACTCTTTCATGTATATTCAGGAAACAAACAAGACTATTCATTAAAACCCGTACAATGTCCACACCAAACTCAAATATATGCAAGTAAAAAAAGATCCTACAAAGAATTACCAATCAGGTATATGGAAAGCAACAAACAATACAGATCGGAACAACCCTGAGAGATATCTTGACTATCCCGTGTAGTAGCCATTACAGTAGAAGATGGCCATGTTTTTTGTACTGTAGATCAAGTAAAAGAAGAGGTAAAATCCATAGTAAACATAATTAAAGATTTTTTTTCTGATTTATGACTTCGAGGCAATCACTGGGTAAGTCTTTCTGTGAGAGACCCAAAAGAAAAAGACAAATGCATATGAAAAGATTGTGATCGAAAAACTTGTGAAGATATGCTTGAACAAATTAGTAAAGAAATGAATCTTCAAGCAACAAGATGTGAATGAGAAGCTGCAGTTTATTGACCAAAATTAGATTTTATGTTCAAGGATTCGTTGGGAAGGCAAATACAGATTTCTACTATTCAACTTGATTTTGCTTCTCCCAAAAAATTCTGACTAGTATATACTGACGAAAGCTGAAATGATACACCGCCAGTTATGATACACAGAGCGATACTTGGTTCTTATGAAAGATTTTTGGTAATATTAATTGAACATTTCGCCTGATTGCTACCATTTTGGCTTGCTCCAACTCAAGTAGTAATAGTTCCTGTTGCGGACAAATTTGTATGATATGCTGAACAGGTAGCCAACAAATTAATCTATGAATGAATAAGAGCTGAGCTTGATGATAGCACGAACAGTTTTAATAAAAAAATCAGAAACCAAGAAACACAAAAGATTCCTTACATATTAGTAGTATGAGAAAAAGAACAAAACACAAATAAAGTAAATGTAAGAGATCTTTATAATAAAAATCAATATATTTTATCGTTGGAACAAGTTGTTGAACAACTAAAAAACAAAAACCCAAAATAGAAAGACTTATTTTATTACAAAGTATTAATTTAATCTAAAACAATATATTAAAATATGGAAAATACAAAAGAAATTGATATAGATTGAAACTGAAAAAACATTACAAAAATATCAAGGATAAATGAAAGAATATCTAATGTTTTAGATTTAAAAAAAATACTAAATGAAGAAAATATAAAACTGTTAGAAGATCTAATTACAAATTGATGACTTGATCCAAATGATTTACATGCAATTCTTTTCCCCAAGATAACAAGACATATAAGTTATTCTGATAAAGGAAATATAGATTTAATAATAAATGAACTAACAAAAATATGTCAGCTATATCAAAAGAGCAACACCTCAAAAAGTCTTGAAGAACTGTTATTGAATGAAAAAAAACAAGCAAAAATAGATAAAGAACAAATCAAAAAGGAAGAAATAGATATAAAAACATTTGAAAAGATTTTATCAAAAACATTCCCTGAAACAATACCAATACCCTCCCCTTCCAAAAATCAAACTTATGAAGAATTTATTTCCGATCCAAAACAAAAAGACTTGGAAAATAAACTTTCATCACTAAATAAGTATTTTTTAAACAATGAATCAACAAAAAAAGAAATTGAAGAAAGTACAGAAATCAACACAACAAAAGAAGATATAAAAAAAATTGCATCAAAATATATTACAACACCAGAATATAGAATGTCAATAGTCTGAAACACTTATCAAATAAGTTTTTTACTAAGAAATCTTGGATTCAAGGAAGGAATAAGTATTGTATTCTCTGACAAATTATGATATGATGAATGCTGTGCAATAGCAGATTCAATAAAAAACTGACAAGGACTAAGAGAAAATATGATGCTATTATTTTTGGGTAAAAAAATAGATAATAATGGATTTTCAAATATATGTAAATCAATAGCTCAGACAGGCGGAATTCCAGCAAACACCTATTTGGATCTAAGCAACATAAATCTACCAATCAAGTCAATAAATAGTTTGGTCCAACTAATTGAAGATAATTGATGAATAAGAGAATGAACAATACTTTCGCTAAAATGATGTAATTTAAAAAATAAGTGAATAGTAAAAGTATCACAATCACTGAACAAAGCCTGATGAGTTTGAAAAAAATCGCAGATAAGTTTTTGGAATAATAAAATAGATGATGAAGGTTTTGTAACTTTTGTAGATAATATTATAAAAGATTGATATATTGATGAAAAATGTATGTTTAGTTTTTGGTGAAATAACATCACAGATAAATGATTAGAATATCTATGAAAAAATATTAGTAACTTATGAACAATACCGGAATGAATAGAATTATATTTTCTAGAAAACCCAATTTCTCAAGAGTGAATCATAAAATTCATTAAACTAGTAACCAAAAAAGATCAAAAAAATCCTTACATAAAATTACATTTTAGCTGAGAAGTTTCTTATTGAGATATGGAAGAAAAATTGAATGAAAAGGAAATGTCTTTTTTGAATAACAACATAACAATATTGAATTGACCTTAAAAAACTGTTCTAATTTTTATGATCTGGATTCAATGTAAGCCTGAATATCGTCTATATGATCAGAGACAGCAACAGATTCATTAATAGCTTTATTTATTTCCTCACTTTCTTCCTCCTCTTCATAACCAAACCAGCTATAAGGTAAGTTATAATTAAAAGACTTTTTTCAATCCTTTTCTATCAATTCTACCTTAAAACTATTAAAACTTTCATTTTCTATTTGAGTTAAATCTTTTCACAATCTGAATATAATGGCAAACTTTATAGCTTGCTCTTTTTCTTCTTTATTCATATCATCCCACATTTCATCAAGAACATCATCAAGCTTACTTGGATTTTGTAATATTTCATCAAGCTTTTCCGGATCATCTAAATTCTCTTTGACTTCCTGTATAAGATTTCCATCGTCATCCAAAAAATAATTTTTGATACCCATATAACCTCACACAGCAATAAGTCAAAACAACCCTCATCTGGTAAGTAATCTACGGCCGGCTGAAGTACTTAAAAATTCTCTTGTCATTCATCTAATTCACTGCTGTGCTACCATCTTCCCAGATTTTTTGCTAAAGTGATATAGATCGTATCCCGCCCTTGGCAATGAAGAAACAAATCTTCAAGCTTGAGTAGCAGGCATAATGAACTGTCTTCATACAGATCCAAGAAAACCATACCTAGGAACACCTCTCATTACAAAATAAGAATCTAATCCTGTCAACAAAACTCCCGTTCCAGCCATTCCCCAGCTTTTGAATTCTCAGTTTTCAAATTCAAATCACTCTCATACTAATAATGCTGGTCATACAAAAGGAAATATATAACCAATGGTTTTTGCTATTTCTGAAAATCCTTCAGTCTCTGGGTCTTGTAATTTATTTAATAATTCTCATCATAAAACTATCAAAGGAATATTTCAAGCAAAATGTCCAAGCATCTC
The DNA here is from genome assembly GCA_964394325.1 of uncultured Candidatus Peribacteria bacterium. GTDB lineage: Bacteria > Patescibacteriota > Gracilibacteria > Absconditabacterales > Absconditicoccaceae > CAYMVT01. Next base: position 21,052 of record CAYMVT010000005.1, read on the forward strand.
AGGAGCACTACGAGCTATATGCCTCAAATCCCTTGTAAAGTCCTCAATATTATCCATAGAATTAAGATAAAAACGAGCAGAATTATTAAGATCAGTCATATCCATAGAAAGGGTAGCTCTTTGTCAACGAGCCATCCATCTCCTTAAACGATACAAAACACTATCATTATCTATAATTTGTTCAGATAATTCTCAATATCTTTGCAGGTGTTGTCATAATCTCCTTGCTTCATTTTTGACCGTTCAAGGCACACGAGCCTGAACATTTCCCAAAAAACTTCAATATGTACCCTGAACTTGCTGCCCAAAACTTCTAAATTTTCAACCCAAATGTGTACCAAGTCTTCTCTTGTAATTAGTAAAATCATCAGGAGATGGTAAGTCATCAAAGCCCATATTTCTAAGAACTACATCAACATTACTTATACCTGCAGTATTTGCTCTTTGAATAAAATCTTGATAATTAGAAGCTCCACTTAAAGAGTGATATAGCCTAACATTATCCTGAATTTCATTAAAAGAACGAGTCAAACTTCAATCTCAAGAAAGAGCACTTCCAGCATCTCAATATGCTCAAGCAAGCCTTTCCCAAGCATTAATTTGACGCTCCAAACTATTGAAAAGATGTCATCAAAAATTAGAAATTCTTCCTATATCATCTCATACTTGGATAGGAGCAGTGATCAATTGTCCAAAGACATTTCCCATATTACGAAGAATACTATGCATTATTCATCAGTGTCTGTACAAAAGTCACAATATAGCTTCTCTACTTGCTCATTCCATACCTGAAAATTTTTCAAACCTATTTTCTACAAAATCCACAAACTCATCTAGCTCCATCCTTCCAAACACAGTATTCATTCCATTAGTAACCAACCCCAATGCATTTGTTCAATACTCTACCACCATTTTTCAAGATTTTTCTACTACAGAAAGTCAAATATCTCTAAAACTTATCAAATCTTCTTCCCTAAGTTTTAATATTAAATCAAATCAAGCTTTGGACAAAAATCAAAATGTCGCCAAAGGTTCTAACAAAAAATTAAAACTTTCATCACCCTCAACATCCAAGGCTTTCCTAAATCTATCATGTTTTCCCTGAAAATGTTCTTTCATGTCATTGTCTTCATACCATCTATCAAAGGCTCTTTGAAACCTTTCATCATCCATATCTACTCAAAACTCTTGTTCTAGTTGTTCTTTTGTTTTGTCTTTGAAATCTTCTTTAAGTTTTTCTATTTTTTCTTCATCAAACTTCTCTGATTGTCTTGATAATTCTTCTTTTCAAACATCAACATCAGAAGGAACTTCATCAGGAATGTCTCATCCTATAACTTCCTTATATTGATCTATTTTTCCCTTCACAGAAGGAGCAACGAAACTTAATAAAGTCATATTTATCCAAAACTTAGCTTTATCAACAATTCAATTTACTTGCGACAATATTCAGTCATTCTTTGAGCTTTCTTCTGTAGAAGTAGATTTTATGTAAGAAATTGTTTCATCTATCATATCTTTGCTTATAATCATGCCACCAAACCATCACAAATCATCAACTTCATCATATATGCTTTTTTCTAATTCCTGTTTGTGTGATTTTATATCAGAATGTAAATTATCCAATTCAGATGAAGTTCATGACAACACCTCATAAGATTCTTGCATTTTGCTTGTATCCAGTTGATTTATTTGTTCTTCTGACAATCAATTCAACAAAGAATCTATCTTGTCAATATCTGACTGTTGCACTTCTTGCTTGGAATCAATCTCTTTCCTAACTTGATCAACTCATTCAATAAAATCCAATCTATCCAAAAAATCAACAATATTTTCAAAATTTTTTGAAGAATTATCAAAAGAATTTGATTCAACTTCTCTTTTAAGTGAATCCAAATGTGATTTTATATTAGATAATATTTCTGTAGTCTCCATATTTTCATTATTTTTTCTTGGTGTTTCTATTGGCATATTTTACTTTTAATTAAGTTGAGATTAAAATCAATCTGGTATAGAATTTCACTCTGCTGAAGGTTCTTCTTTATCAGATTCTTCTCATCATAAATAATAATTAGCAGCAACTCCTGTAGCAACTCATAAAACTCTAAAGTGATTTGCCAATAAAGTTATTCAACCTATTGGCAGAGCAGTATCTTTGACAAAAGAGCGGTCTTCATCTCAGGAAGGTAATACTAACATATCTAAAAGTGTCACGCCTCATACTACAAATCAAGTTGTTGTATAACTTCAACTAGCAGAACCTGTAATAGCAAATCTTAGTCCATTTTTGAAGCCATTAACTTGTCTAATTTCCTGTAAAAATTTTCAAACAGTCAATTCCCTCGCTTTTGAGCCCCAGATCCTTTGAGCTGCCTTATACAAGGCTCTATCTGCTTCTGAAAGTCTCATATTTTTAACTCAATTAGGCATTCTATTTAAAAGTTCAGGGAATCTATTGTAATACATGTTAACAAAATAATCTTGATTGTTTTGCAACATCTGTTGAGAAGTAAAAGACTCTCTGGTCCTAGTGTTTGTAAAAATCAGTTGATTGTTATCTTTTTCAATACGATACCTTTGTCAGTTAATGTTTCTAGTGGTTCAATGTAATCTTTCTAAAAATGCTTCCTGATT
>CAYMVT010000006.1:0-21235 GCA_964394325.1 uncultured Candidatus Peribacteria bacterium
ATCAGTTTGGTAATAGCCTCAAAATAGAAATCAAAGAAAATTGAAAAACTATAGCCAATATGCAATGAATAGAAATAAAAACCAAAAAAAGAAAAAGAACAAGGACAAAAAACTGAACGAGAACTAGGATAGTAACTGTAGATCATGTTTATCTTCAAAAAATATCTTTGAATACCGAAGAAAAAGTATTTGACTGGATGCAGATAATACACAAAAAAAGTCTTTTTGAAAAGTTAATTATATTTTTATTTGTAATTCCTTTTGTTTTAATATTTTTCATAATATGGTGAAGTATGTCTTCTATAGAACAATTGTGGATAGTATGAGCTGTAATCTTATTAGCAATACTTGTATCATGGTGATGATGGTATTTTTTCAGAAAATGAAAAAAAGTAAATCTTGAAGATATAGAATTTGAGAAAAAATTTGATATTTATGCACAAGATCAGAACAAAGCTAGAAATTTTCTTGATAGTAGAACTATAAACTCAATCAAAGACCTTTATCAAAAATTCCCCAACAAAAAATTCAACTTTTATTTTGAATGAAATGAGATTTATATTTTCATTCATCTAAACAAGGATTTTTTAAACTTGTGAAATTACTTGTTTTTGAACCGTACTTTGAAGGAGTATGTAAATTTTTATGTATTAACAAGAGAAGTAATTGATATACCCAAAAACTTAAACATAAACTATCATATTTAAAATTAATAATGAATAATAAATGGAGTTTGTAATAATATGAATAATATCTGTACTATTTATCTGAATAATTTGGATATATAATACTATTATAAAATACAAAAATTATGTAGACAATGCATACAGACTTATAGATGTAAATCTACAAAAAAGATCTGATCTAATACCAAATCTTGTAAAAACAGTACAAGCATACAAAGATTTTGAAAAAGAAGTATTAGAAGATATAACAAAACTAAGAAGCCAGGTTGTAAATCAAAATACAATTGATAAAAATAGACAAGAAAAAGAACAATGTATTTGAACTGATCTAAAAAAAATCTTTGCTGTATCTGAAGATTATCCAAACTTGAAATCAAATGAAAACTTCTTAAAATTACAAAAAGAAATTTCTAGAGTAGAAGAAAATTTAGCAGCTGCCAGAGAGATATATAATTCCAATCTTAAAATTTTGAATACAACTATGCAAATTTTTCCTTATAATCTTGTAGCTCAAAGAATGAAGATTCCAGAATATGAATATTTTGAAGCAAATGTAACATCACAAGACTAAACTTATTGTGTTCTAAAGATTTTATTTTTATAGCTCTTTCATAGAACTTATAATTATTCTTAAAAAAAGGTATAATTAGTTTTGGATCAATTCATTATAGTATCTTTTTCAAAAGATTATTTACAAAATTTATATCTCAATCATTTGTGATCAAAACATCATACCTTTTTTGATATTCTTCCAAATTATCTTGAATATTCTCATTCAAAAAGCCAATTTTCAATAAATTATCATAATCAAAACCATCTATCATATGATGATCTCACAAAGAATCTCATAACAAAATCACATCTTTCCTATTTTTTACTATATCATATATTTCAGGTAGTTCGGACAAAACTGTTTCATCTTTGTTAAAAGTATGAATCACAGGATAATTATAGCTTGTTACATATCAGTTTGAGTCATAATTAAATGAGTTAGAAATAATGTGTATATTTGGATAATCCAAATCGTTCTTTTGAAGATAAAGTTTGATTGAATCAGTTCCTAGTCAATTAGCTGAAATTATAACTATAGGAATATTTTTGGAATTAAGCATTTCAAACATCTCCTCACAACCATCTCTTAGCTGTATTATTCAAGAATCCACTACTTTGCTAATATCAGATAAATTCAATCAACTTTTTACCAACAGATCAAGGTGAGACTCCCACCAGATACTCATTTGTTTTTTCTTTTCTTCTAAATCTATTTGAGGATCTGCTTCTATAGGATGATATTTGTCAAACAATGCATAAGCTTGCTTAGAATATTCTTCTGAAAGGTATCACTCTTTTCTCAAAACAGAAATCAAACTAGGTCTTTTTTCTCAGTCAGAAGAAAAAGACTTGGTCAAAGTCCTATCAAAATCTGCCAAAAAATGTAATGAGCTTGAAGATAATCTTTTAATTAAATTGTCTAGTGTCTTTTCAAAATTAGCTTTGTTTGAATATATTATTTCACTTTTCATTGATTTAAGTTTTAATTTGTTATAAATTTTGTAAGAGATTTTTTTATTGTCGCTTTGACCCCGGGCTCCAAGGCCGGCCTTTTTGTAACTTTTTATACTTATCTTTTTATATCGAAATTCAAAATGTTTTCAATTATTTTCAATTCACCATTGTTAGATCAAAATCATTCCAAGAATTCAAACGAATAATATTATTATACTCAATTTCAATATCTTCATTCCATGGTTTGCTTATCAAAAAAGTAGGTATATTACAGTTTCAAGATATATCACAAGCATAATCATAATTATCTTCGAACATATATTCTACTCATAATTTCTTAATAACTTCTGACTTTTTTATATGATTATCTCAAAAACTATTAGTAAAATAAACATCACTTATCAATGAAGGTAAATTTTTATCAAGCCATTGATAAGTTCTTTCTTTCAAAAAATCTCTTCTAGCTGTAACAACATTCAAAACATATCAAGCAGACTTAAGCTCTTTTAATTTCTCATAAGCTCCTTCTGCTACTCCAATATTTTTTGCCTCTTCTGACAATAAAAAATCTCCAAAAAAATCAACTGCTTCTTGCTTCATTCATTCAAACTCTTTCATCCTAAAAATGTAATAATCTCTAATTTGCTCTTTTTTTATATGAACTCAGCATATCGTATAATTATTGACCTTGAGCGCGTGTGTTACAGTCTCTGATAGAACTTCATCTAAATCTATTCAAATTATCTTGGGCATAGATACAAAAAATAAAACAAATAAAACGATATCTTTTATATTCAAAATTAACTTTTTTTCAATTAATTTTGATTTTTGTTGAAATTAGCTTGAATAAGAATGAAAAATCAATAAAAATTATAATTTAAGCTGTATCAAACTTAAAAAAGTTTTTAAAATCTTAAAACACAAATTTATATGAATGAAATAGATATAATTGAATATATAAGACAATGACTAATTCTGCAAAATCTACAACAAGAGAGCCATTTTGATTGTATTTTTTTTGAAGACTTGGATAGTAAGATAATAGATCAGCATTCATCAAAACTAAACATCAAAACACTAAAAGATTTTTGATTTGATTTTTCAATAAATTGAAAACTTATTTCCGAAATTGACCGCTCAAAAAACATCTTGGTTGTAATAGACTCCTTGAATATCAATTACCTAGTACCTTTTATCAAAAAAGCAAAAGAAAAAAATATAAATTTTTGTATAATAAACCTTTGAGCTGGAACATCCTCAGCATTAAACAAGAATATAATAGAAGGAGATGATGTATCATTAATGTTAAATTATGATGTTGATATAAATGAAACTTTTGATTTTGTAACACTGTTTAATTTTTTGAACAAAAAAAATCAAAATTATATAAGAATACCACACAAAACATTAACATGAAACATGATAAAAGATAATCAAATACAAATAAATATAAATGAAAATATAATTAGTTTCAAAGAAGCAGGATTAGCATGATATGACTGAACAATAATAACATGAGCAAGCATAATGCAAGATACAATCCAATATACCTCAATAGCAAGACAAAATTGAAAAAATTTTGATGTGTTTTGTGTATTAAACTACAATTTCAATTTTACTGAAGATTTAGCTCAAAGCATAAAATCCACAGAAAAACTTATAATAGTGATAGACCAAATATACAACGAAAATTTTACCAACAAAATCAAAGCTAAACTTTGGGATATGTGATTTATAGACTGCAAAATCATTGTCATATCTCCTTCTTTACCAATCACAACGAAAGTCAAAGAACATTTTTGGGAAAATATTTGATTTGATTGAATGTGAATATACGAAAAATTAAGCAACATATAATAATTTTTAAAAACTAATCAGCAAATACAAAATGTTTGAAGTAACTCATTGAAAAAAATTAAAGTGATGTATACAAGTTTCAGGCAGTAAAAATGCGGCCCTGCCAATAATTGCAGCTAATTGCATATTACCAGAGAAAATAAATCTTAGAAACAAGCCCCAAATTAGTGATGTACAAGTGATGGAAAGACTTATAGATCAAGCGGAAAAAAACAACCAAAAAGATGCATTAGACTTAACTTCAAAATATGCGCAAAAAATAAGGTCCTGTATATTGCTGATCCCTTATGGGCTGATTAAATACTGAAAAGTAGTTTTCGCAAATCCTGGATGATGTAAAATATGAAAAAGATCTATGTCAACATTTGATGATGCACTACATCAAGCGGGTATCAAAATTAGTCAAAACAAATACAAATCATATAAAATTAGTGGTAAACCAGCAAAACAAATAATATTAAAAGAATTTAGTGTGACAGCTACTGAAAGTTTGATTACATATCTTGCATTTGCAAATAATTTTGATTACAAAATAAACATAAAGCAGATAGCAATAGAGCCTCATGTAATTAATTTGATCGACTTTTTGAAAAATGTCTGAGCTCAGATTCAAATAAATTATGACCACAGTATCACAATAGCTCCATCAAAAATAAAAATAAAACAAAAAGAATTTGAAATAATATGAGATTATATTGAAGCAGGAACATTTTTTTCTATAGCTGCAGCAACCAATAATTCAGAAATAACTATCACTAATTTTAATACTAATGACTTGGTAGCAGTATATTCTCTAGCTGACAGTATTTGAATTAACTATGAAATTATTGATCAAAAAACACTAAAAGTAAATTCTTACAACAAGAACAACTACAAACCAGTAAAACTACAAACCTGAATATTTCCATGATTTCCTACAGATTTACAATCAATTTTTGGAGTGCTGCTAACGCAAATTAAATGAATAAGCAAAATACACGAAACACTTTTTGAATGAAGATTTACATACTTGGCAGAAATGGAAAATCTTGGAGCAAAAATTGAAATATTGAACCCACACCAAGTAATTATCATATGAAAATCTATTTTACAATGAGGGTATGTAAATACCACCGACTTGAGAGGCTGATGAGCAATGTTATTAGCAGGAATACTTGCAAAATGAAAAACTTATATTACAGATGAAGATATTATTTTGAGATGATATGAAGATATTGAAAAAAAATTGAAATCAATCTGAGTTGAAATAACAAGGTGTTAATAAATATTTTATAATTCAAAACTCATAAAAGGCATGGAATATATAATATACATATTATTTTTAATGTTTTTCATTATATTTTTTTACATGTTAAATAAAAGATACAAAAAACATAAAAAGTATAGCCACATTGAACAATTTAAAGACTGATTAAAAATACTTGAATCAGAAGTACAAAAAATGGAAATTGAAGAAAAACGGAAGAAAGAACTACTCTCACAAATAAGTGATCAAAAGAACATAATACAACGAGCACAAAAAAAGAAAAAAATTGAAAATTCTGATATTTTCCATATAAAAGATAATTATCAAAGAATATCAGAAAAAATTAAAGATCTTGAAAAACATTAGGAAGCTCTTCAATAAACCTATCTTGACTGAAATTTCATTCCAAAACATCTTTCATATTAGATTCTTTAAAAACATTTTCTAGATATTTATCTGATCACACAAAATTTGAAAATCTTCATTGAAAAGGCCTGATCTTGTCATAAATTTCTTTGTTAATTTGTTGGCTGTAAATTTGATTGAATGCTGACAAAGTATAATTTTCCAAGAACCTACTTCAACTAGTTCACAAATCAATATATTTACTTATAAATTCAAATGCCAAATTTTCATTTTCAATATCAGAATTAATTACCAAGCCTCGCAATCTAACTGGATAATAATCACTATCAAAAAAAGGAGAATTATATATTTTATAATCTAGTTTATCATCAAAGCTCTTTTCAAGCAAATCCATATCAGATAAATAACCGAAAAAAATCTGTATCTGTCACTTAGCAAAAAGACACAAACTATAGTTTTCTCTACAAGAATTTTGCCTTACCATTCTTATAAAATTATTTATACTCCATCATTTATAAACACCATCTTTTGCAATATCCCTAACAAACTCAAAAAGTTCTCAATCCTGAGAAAGTCCTATAATCTGCAGGATTTGCAACAACAAATCTTTATAATTTTTGTGAACATACACTCACCTATCCAGTGCTTGAAAAGTATCTAAATCAAGTCAAAAATTAGTCGACAATCTATCGCTGGAATTCAACATAATGTATCTTTTGATATGATCGTATTGAAGTTGATTTATATTATTCCAATAAGAATTTTGTTGAGTTAATACTATCAATGGATCAATTCAGTAGGGAATAAAGCTATAATCCTCATTTTCTAAAATATTATAGAATTGACTATGAAAAATTGATTTGATTCAAGCATCAGCAAACTGGAAAGGATAAATTTTATCTTTGAAATCCTTTATCCATATATCAGAAATTAAAAAAATATCCATTTCATCTCATCAATCAAAAATTTTTTCTTTGTATTTTCTAAAATCATCGTAGACAACATAATTTATTTGAGTGTCTTTATTTTCATTTTCAATTTGTCTTTTTATTACACTCAATCACTGATTTTTCAAAAACTTAGGTATATGTATATTTAGCTTTCCAGAAAGCTGCTTGCTGTCATTTTCATTATTAGGTGTCTCTGAATTTTTCTGGCCACTCTCTCAATTTTCATTTATAATATCATCATTTCAATTGTCTGAGTTTGAAACATCAGCAGTTAAATCTTCTCAAGATCAAACAACAGAAAAAAATATATATGCCCATATAGATGCAAAAAAACATAATCAAACAAAGACAAGATAAATTTTTTTCTTAGTAGACATAAAAAAAGGTTTAATAAATAATTCTACTCAATTGTACTCATAATTTTTTTACAAGATTTGTCTTCTAAGAGTTGTCACAAATATTTGAAAGTAGGTATAGAATAAAATAAAGTATTAGAAATTACATATTTTTTTATTTTTACTTCTCATATAAGAAAATATATATAATCATTAGCATTTATATAAATATAATTTTGTCCAACTTTAAATGTATGTTTTTGTTCAATTAAATCATTCAAAAAAGCTTCTACGCTTTCTTCAAGTATATTATTTGAAGTTATGTTTTGAAAAAAACCATCATTATGTTTCAATAGATAATAACTTTGAATATCAACCATACCCTCAAAAAGATTTATAAATCAGTGCTCTTCAAAAACATCATCAGAAATTTTAAGTATTTTATTGTTTAGTATATTTATATTAGATAGAATATCATTTATATTATAAACTCTATCAGATAAAGTTAAAGACATAATACTAAAAAACTCGATCTTTTCACTATCTGAATAATTTTGAAAATCATTTTGTGTAAGCTCATAAAATATAATATCACTTTGGGCTCTTGCATCTATTGGCTTTCAGGTGTTTTGTATAAAACTTTTTTCTCATAGAATCTGATCTTTACCAACAGAGAAAATAATGTTTCAGTCTTTTTCCAACAGCAAATCTCATTCCAAAATATAAAATAAACTTGTGTTGTTGTCTCACTGCTGAAAAACATAATCTCATTTGTTCAGTTTTTTTTCTTTACAATGTTTTTTAATCAACTGGCTTAAATCATTCATTTTGTTTTTTGTAATGAGCTAATAAATTTTTAAAATTATTTACATTTCTAATATAAGATAATGAATCATTTAAATTCACTTGTCCACTAACTACTAATCTTGCAATTGATTGATCAAGAGTATTCATACCATACTTCATTCAAGTTTCTATGATACCATGCATTTGTGCTAAATTTCATTCTCTTATATTGTTTGAGATGGCAGAAGTATTTATCATAACTTCTCTTGCTGGTACTCTTCATTTACCATCTGCTTTTTTTATAAGACATTGAGAAACTATAACATCAAGAGCCAATGACAGCTGAGAAGATATTTGACTCTTTCTGTTTGCTGGAGAAGCATCTATTATTCTATTAACTGTCTGAACCGCATCAGAAGTATGCAAAGTGCTAAGCACAAGGTGTCATGTCTCTACCAATGTAAGAACAGCTGAGATGGTTTCATAATCTCTCATCTCTCAGACCATAACCACATCAGGATCTTGCCTTAGAGAATACTTTATTGCATTAATCCAAGATTTACTATGTTTTCCTATTTCTCTTTGATTTACAAGAGCCTTATTATTTTCATAAACAAACTCTATTGGATCTTCTAATGTTATTATGTGACAGTTTCTATTATCGTTTAATTCATTTATCATAGAAGCCAAAGAAGTAGATTTTCAACTCCCTGTAGATCATGTAACTAGTATAAGTCATTTATTCTTTTTAATTATTCTATCTCTCAATTCAGGAGAAAAGCCTATTTCCTCCATGCTTTGTGGTTTTGAAACAATTTTTCTCAAAGCCATATTAATTCAAGCACTAGTTTGATAAGCATTGATCCTAAACCTATATCATCATATTTCGTACGAACAGTCTATTTCTTCTCCCTCCATAAGTAATTCTACTTCTTTATCGGACAGAATGCCGTGCAAAAATCAATAAATTTCTTCTGAAGCAAGAACAAATCACTTAACAGGGACTACTACTCAATCAGCTTTCCTTATGTATATATCCTTATCCTGCATTATATGTATATCGGATATATCATATTTTGTAAGAGAGTTAATTGTATCATAAAATTTATTAGTAATAAACTGATTCATTTTTTATTTTTATTTAAATAAATTTTTAGAATAAGTAAATTATAGTCAAAATGATTTTTTTGTCAAATATGAAAAAACTATTTTTAAATAATACGAAATTATAAATCAAATCATACATTTTTTTTGATTTTTTGTATTTTTTTGTTAGCTATTGATGATACACTTTCAGTTCATTCTTCAATAACTCTAATAACTTCTTTATCAGAAATGTTTTGAGATTTTTCTCTAATAGAAGATATAAATTCTACTATTTTTTCATATAAATAATCTTTAACTTCCTTGAAAGAAAGGCCTCATTGCAAGTATCTTTCACGGATTTGCTTGTCTTCTTCTTGGGTGATAAATAATTTCAACATCGCATAAATATTGCATTTATCAGGATCTTTTGGTTCATCTATTCATACTGACATAGTAGAGATTGATTTAACTTTTTTCAAAAGCAAGTCATCATGGTCAAAAAGTCCTATATAATTGTTGTAAGATTTGGACATTTTCCTACCATCTATACCAGGAATAGTAGCAAGATCTTCTTTGATGAGAGAATCTGGCAAATGAAAAACTTGTCAAAATTTGTTATTAAATTTTCAAGCTATATCTCTTGCATATTCAACATGTTGTTTTTGATCTTTACCTACTGGAACCAAATCTACATCATATAGCAAAATATCAGCAGCCATAAGTATTGGATAACAAAAAGTACCCACAGTAGTGTTTTCTTCTTTGTTTTTTGCGACAGCATCTTTGTATGCATGCATTCTTTTCATAAAACCAACATTAGTAATACAAGAAAGTATCCAAGATAATTCAGCATGAGCAGGAATTTTTGCAGGATTGTAAATCATTGTTTTTTTAGGATCTATACCACATGCCAAATAAGTCCTAACAGTTTTCAAAGTATTGTTTCTTAACTTATCAGCATCATGAAGATTTGTCAAAGTATGCATGTTTGCCAAAAACATAAAAGTTTGATAATTTTCATCCTTTTGGAATTCCAAAACAGGCTTGATAGCACCAAAATAATTTCATATATGCAAATTATCAGAAGTTGGTTTAATCCCAGTAAGTATTTTTTTCATATTACATATATTATCTATATAAAGAGAGAGAATAATAAATATTTTTCATTTTTTTTCAATATTTTAGCTGTTATTAAGTTAATTTTTCAAAAATATATTTAAGTTTTATGCCTAAAAATTTTATAAAAAATAAAATTAAAAAGTTCTTTAACTCTTGAAATATAAAATTCTTATTAATCAAATTTTACAGTAGAAAAGTTTTTCTCTAAACAGAAATTTATTTCTTGAAAATATAGACTTTTTAAAAATACAATTATATAATAGTCAGTATTATAAATTTAAAAAAACTTATATTTGAGAAATTCACAAAACTATTCAAATCAAAGTCTCCTTTTGAAAAACGAAATTACTTACTAATAACCGCCTCTATTGCAGCTATTTTTATACTGCTTTCAGGGTTGATAATTATGCTCAATTCATCTCAAGCTTTTCACTTAAAAAATGTTACAGCTGCCTGATTCAAATCATAAATAACACCATCATCAGTAATTGAAATATACTTATCATCATCTGATTTACTTAAAGTAGCTTTGATATAGTTCCTAGGTGCAGGTCATATAAGTTTATAAACTAATTTACCATCAGGCATAACTCTAAGTTTCATAACATCACCAGGGATTAATTTTGTCTTACTACTATAATTCATAGGAACAGGATATTTTTTTTCATCTGAACCTATCATAAAATATCAGTCATACACTCATTCTATCACTCTCACTTCTTCTCATTCATCATAATTCATCAATTTACTTGCTATGTCTTTGATATCTTCTCATCATTCTTCCAAATTATCCAAGTTCCCTTCACTTATATTCTTTATCATTATTCTAGCTCTTTTTATCTCTACTTCTATATTTGACAATAGATTTGATAATGAATTTAATGCTTGATTTTGTTTGTCCATTTTTTTATTATTTTATTTTAGATAAATAATTAATTTTTAGTATAAATTTTTATATTTAAAAGTCAAATTTGATATTTAGATTTGGATTGCTTTCTTGTTTTTTTTGTTTTTATGATATTGACATGATTATTATAGTGATATAAATAAATGATTCGCAAAATTAATACAAAAAGTTATTGATTTTTATGCATAATTTATATATAAGTATTTTTACAATTTTTACAAACTTAAAAAAATGCAAATGATATTTTTTTGATTATTAATACTTGCTTTTTGAGTTTTGATAGTAGTATTTCCCGATGCTCTTGCTTACTTGGTTTGAGGGTTTTTTATACTATTATGATTAAATATTATTATATGAGCCTTTATAATCAAAAGTAAAGCAAAAAAAGATTGAATACATATTGCATGATACAAGGTTTATAAATCTTAAATACTTTGGATTAACTTTTTATTGAATTACAATAACAATTGATTAAAATAATTAACTATATTAAACAGTTAAAAAATCATAAAATTGCTTTTTTAGCTAAATTAAAAATTAAAGGTCCTTTTTTAAAACAATAATTATATGTAGTTTAGTTTTTAAAGATATCGTAGATAGTTCTTTTTGCAAGTAGAATATAAAAAAGACAAAAAGAACTATCGACAAAATAGCAAGTATTTGCTATTTTATTAAAAGAATAAGTTCATAGTTTTTGTTTCTTTTTTTAAAAAGAAATGTCTACGCCTAAACTTTACAATATAATGGAGACTTTCTAAGAAGTCTTTAAATATTTATATATAAAAATTATAATAAATGTTGTACTTTTTGATAGGATTAGGAATTATAGTATTAATTTTAATACTTTTTTTGTATCATCTACGAAAAGATGAAGAAGAAATACAAATATTAGACAAAAACACTTCAAATAGTGAAGCGGACATAATACAGCAAATAAAAAAATCTTCAATCGATCAAGATTTATTCAAAAAAGGACTATCTAATCTTGATATAAAAGAAGAAAACTTTTGTAATATAAAAAAAGAAATCAACAAAAAAATTATTTGAATGGAAGATTTTTTGAATGCTTTGCTAGTAAATATCTTTAGTCAATGACATATGCTTGTTGAGTGAGTCCCAGGCTTAGCAAAAACAAAAACAATTAATGTTTTATCAGAAGTTATGGATTTGGACTTCAAAAGAATTCAATTCACTCCAGACATGATGCCAGCAGACGCTGTATGAGTAGAAATTTTTAATTCCAAAACACAGGACTTTGAAGTTAAAAAATGACCTGTGTTTACAAACATTTTATTAGCAGACGAGATAAACAGAACAACACCAAAAGTTCAGTCTGCACTTTTAGAATCAATGCAAGAAAAACAAGTTAGTATATGAGGAAAAACTTACAAATTACCAAATCCATTTTTTGTGCTTGCTACTCAAAATCCAATAGAACAAGAATGAACTTATCAACTACCTGAAGCTCAATTGGATAGATTTCTTTTCAAAAGTTTGGTTGACTATCCTATGCTGCAAGAAGAAAAAAAGATAATCGAATTTATTCAAGATGAAGAAAACATTTCAATTCAAAAAATTATAAACCAAGATTCATTTTTTGAAATATTAAGTAATATCAAAAAAGTATATATGTGAGAAGATATAAAAGATTATATTTCAAGAATAGTTGTTCAAACAAGAAAAAAAGATGAAAGAATTCTTTATTGATCAAGTCCTAGATGAACTATTACATTATATCAGGCCAGCAAAGTTTTGGCATATATTTCAGGTAGAGACTATGTAATTCATGAAGATATTCAGAAACTAATACTTTTAGCGTTAAGACATAGAATTGTTCTTACATACGATGCAAAGATTGACTGATATACTGAAGACAATATTTTAATTGAAATTTTAAGTAAAGTTAGCTTAGAATAAAAGCATAACAAACAAATAGCTTCACTTTCAAAAGTTTAAAAATTGAATACAAAAATCTCTATATTTCAAAAGATAACGGTTTTTTGATACTTTTAAAACAACTCTTAATTAGAGCCTGCTTAAAAAGTCCGTATTATCATATTTGTGTAAAGTGCAAGCAGGCTCTAAAAAACTAAAGTATAGCAAACAACTGCTTTCAAAAAACTCGCCCTGTGGAATTGAATGAAAAACATTTTAAATATTCCACAGGGTAAAAACTTTTCCTTTTGATTAAATTAGAGGCCAAATTTGCCACTTTAAAAGTCCCCTCTAATTAGGCAACTTAGTTCTGTGAGAATCTATTATAGATATAGTTTTTTCTATTTCTTCTGTAGTTAGAGGTTTTTCAACAAGATCCTCAATATTATCAATAATTTCAGAAAACAATCTTGTATATTCTTGGGAATTTGTATGTCGGTTTTCATACTCCTGAACTTTTTCGTTAATAATCTCTTCAATTTTTTCTCGTCATATAATTTCTTCTATAGGACTATTTAAGTACTGTCAAATAGCTGCTTTATGTATATTTTCTAATTTCTTTTTTCAGTAATTTAATATTATATTTGAACTAAAATCCTCTTTGAATTTTTGTGCTTGTTCATCAGATAGATTTAAAATATCCTTTAGTATTTTATCAACCTCTTTTATTTGATATGTATTTTCATCAAATCATGATTTAATATAACCAAATAAATACCTAGTAAGTTCATCAGCTATTAATTCTTTTGCGATATTATTATTAGACACCTTTTTTAAATTATACTTTAAGCCACCTTCGGAATCTAGATCAACATGAATCACAAAATGATAATTTCAAAGTTCATATAGCTCTTCTATTTGTCATGAATTAACTATTTTATTTATATCTTTTTCTACTGTGTTTCTAAACTCCAAAATAGCCGGTCTGGCTCCATATTCTGTAGAATATGCTTTTTCTGTTATTTTTTTCAACACCTCATCTTCTACTTCAATTCTTATATTACCTCACAACACATCAATATGTCAATTTATGTCCTCTAATTCTCTTTGTAGTATTTGAAAAATATCACTTTTAGACAACTGATTAAATACTACCATTTCTTCTATTCTTCATCTAAACTCAGTTGAAAAAATTTTTTTGAATTCGTCTTTATATATTTTTTCTTTATCTTGTTCTTTTTTTCATATAAATCAAACTGATTTTTTTGTATTAGCTTTGTGACTTCCTACATTTGAAGTTAGAACTATTATTGTATTTGAAAGATCTGTAGTTTCGCTATATTCTATGTCATGTTCTTTTGTTCTATTTGCATTATCCTCCTTACCTGTTGAAAACTTTATTTTTCATTCATCCAACACTGAAAGTAAAGATTGATGTATTTCTGGATTAGCTTTTTCTATTTCATCAAACAACAGTATAGCAAAATTTTGATAGTACCTTATTCGTGGATGTATTTTTCATTTTTCTTTGGCCTTATTATATGGCTTAAAAAGTTTTATATCACACAAAGGAGTAGGATCTCAATATCCTACATAACTTTTTGGAGAACCAAATAAATTTCTTGCTGTATGACTTTCTTGATATTCTTCACACTCTATCTTTGTAAAAGCTTCTGGAGAACCAAGCAACATTTCTGCAAGTGCTCTCACACTCTCTGTTTTACCTACTCAAGAAGGTCAAGCAAAAAAGAAGACTCAAAGTGGTCAAGGCTTTTTCCTCAAAGATCAAATATTATTTACTACAGCATTTATAAGTGCTTTTTTTGATTCTTCCTGTCATACAATTTTTGAATCAAGCTTTTCTTGGAATTCCAATTTTAGTTTTGATTGTACATTTGGATTAAGTTCTATGCTTTCTACTTCTCAATTAAGTAGTTTTCGCAAACCTTCAGAAATATGCTCAAAACGATTATTATCTCCATTATTTATACCTGTGGTTGTTTCTCTTTGATTATATGTTCTTGACTCTATCATTTTCATTTGTTATTTGTTCATTAATAAATAAATTAATACCTATATAATTAAAAATAAGCACAAGTCAATACTTTTTTATTGAAAGTAAAACTATAATTGATAAAAACCAAATAGATAAGTCTTGAAAATTAAGTTTATATCATCATAATCAATAATAACTTTATTAAAGATTTATAAAATTATTGAATAAAAACTAATAATATAGAAAACAATTTAGCTAATATAGATTAGATTTAAAACATTTATTTTATCAAAAATAACATCGATAAGCAAATGAGATTAGGATGGATATTAGTAGCCATAATATTTTTTATTAATTTGCTTTTAGTTTTTTGGTGATACAAAAATGAAAAAATAAAAGTAGACTCCTCAATTGAATTTGGCCAAATAGAAAATATATCTGGACAAATATATTTTGGTCCAACATATGATTATGAATGGTTTGCTGATTATCTTGAAAAGAGTGAAAAAAGTATACAAGTTTATCTATACTCCTTCATGTATGAGCCGCTAATTGAAGCATTCAAACAAATTTCACAAAGATGAACAAAAATACAGTTATTGATTGAAAATGATAAGTTTAATCATGATGACAAAGACTACTATGAACTATTAGAACATTTTGACAGTTACAAAAACATTCACATCAAAAATGATGAAAAATTATGAACCAATTTTATGCATGCAAAAACTTTTCTACTTGATAATAAATTTATTATTCAAACAGCAAATCTTACATATTCAGCATTTTTTAGGTCTGCAGAAATATTTTTTGTCTCTGATAATAAGGACATACTAGAATCACTTAGATATATTTTTGAACAAGACCGAGAAGCCAAAGATATAGACAAAGAAAGAATTCATCCAAACTTACTAATCTGTCAGATCAATTGCAGAAAAGGTTACAAAAATTTTTTGGCAAATGCTACAGACAAAATACATATCTTTTCACAAAATCTTTCTGATGATATGTTTCTTGAACATTTAACAAATTTCCCCTGAGAATTAAAGATAATGTTAGCAGACAATGAATCAAACTATTCAAACAAAGAATTATTCTCAAACAAAGAAGTTCAGTTTTTGAAAGAACCCTATCTGCATGCAAAATCTATATTGATAGACAAGAAATATTTGATAATATGAAGTAGTAATTTTACTACTAATTCATTAGATAACAATAGAGAAGTGAATATAATACTAACAGATCCTGACATAATATCAGAATATAAAAGTATGTTTACAAGATACCGAGAATAAAATAAACACAAAAATACCACCAGATTGAACTTATTATTCTTGCTTTTTGTTTTTATTTATTTATATTTTTCAAACTATTTAACATAAATAATTTTAAAAATGATTTCTTTGCTAAGATACCTACAAAAAACCAAATGAATCTCAAGAAGAGATTTTTTGGAAATGATTAATGAAAAAGCAGTTTCCGTTGATGATAATCTTGTAGAAAGTATAAATCAAAAAATTATGATATGAAACAAAATAAAAATATCTCTTCCAAACAATAAAACATATGAAGAGACAGTAAAAAAAATACCCACATTTCAGCCTATAATAGTTGCATTCAACAAACCCAAATGATATGTGGTATCCAAAAGCGATAAGTTCAACAAAACAATATATGAATTACTTCCAGCAAGCTGGCATAAAGATTTTTATTATATAGGAAGATTAGACAAGGATAGTCATTGATTGCTTTTGCTAACAAATGAACCTTCAGTTGTAGAAAAATACGAAAAACCAAAAAACAAAGTAATCAAAATTTATGAAACAAAAATTGATAAACCCATGAAAACAAATCACATACTAAAATTGAAAAAATGAATTAATATAAACGAAAAATGAAAAATAGATGAAATAAACTGAACAATGCTTTCTTTTTATGATGTTAAATACAATAAAGATAAAAAATGAAATCATATAGTCAAGATACTACTAACAGAAGGTAAAAACCAACAAATTAGAAAAGCACTCAAAGCATTAAGTTATAAAATATTAGATTTAAAAAGGATAAAGGTATGAAAATATGAACTAGGAAGCATCAAGCCAGGCAAATATATGATACACAAAATACAAATCAATAAATAGTTTTTATTTAGTGTGCACTGAAAAACATCAAAAATGCGCACTAAATCATAAAACAGAAAAGTTTTTACCCTTTGGAATATTCAAATGTTCTTCACCCAATTCCACAGGGCGAGTTCTTAAAACACAGTTGTTTAAAGCACTATAGCTTGTTTAGTGGCTACTGGCCAGTGTACAAAAATATGGAAATTAGTAACTTTTTCAGTAGCCACTATTTAAGAAATCTTAGATTATTTATTTTTAGATAGTAAACACTTTTAAAAATATGGAAGTTTTCTACGAACAGGATAGCTTGATAAAATACTTAAGTTTCAAAAATAAAAAAATACAGAGCAAAAAAAAATTAAATTATTCACTAACAACCCTACTTACGGAAAATACTGTCGAAGAAGGTAGTAAAAAAGTTTTTTTGATAGATGAAGATAGGTTTAATATATTTAATTTTTCAATTACAAAAAATTTTAATAACAAAATATCTTTATCAGATATCAAAGAAATAGTGAAAAATAAAAAAGCAAACATAACAACAAACCACTGAAATGTTTGAAAATTTTTATACTATAATATTGAAAATATTTTTATAAACTGAGAACAAAAAGATTTTTTAATATGACAATCCTGAAAAATAAATTTTCAAATTAGTTTCTTTTATTTAGATTTTGAGACAGTCAACTTATTCAAAAAATTTGCAGGAAACAAGTTTTTGACAGACACAAATTTGCAAATATATCCTGCAAGTCTATTTACAAATACTTTTATCAAAAGATCTACTCAAAAAGAAAACATTGCTTTACTTTATATTTTAAACAAAGAGATAAAACTAATAATTATTAAAGACTCCAAAATCAAAAAAATTGAAAAATTAAGCCTTGGACTTTCTCACCTAAAAGAAATTTTTAAAGAAAGTGGCAATTTGGAAGCTTATTTTTCTTGTCTGAATTCATACAAAAACTATTCCTGAATTGGTGAATCAATAATTGTAAAGAATCTATCTTTTTATTGTTGAACTATCACCAAACGACTAAAAGACAACTTACCCAAAAGTTATAATATAGTTTTATTATCAAAATTAACAAAATCAGAAATGTTTTGGAGTATTTTTTCCAAAAATTATTGTCAACAAGTTTGATGATATATTATACCTTTTGAACACAAAAATAACTTCAATAGTTTTTGATATAAATTTGAAAAGGACGAAGTTGATTTGTTAGCTTTTTTGAATAGTATTGAATAGATAATAGTTTAATACCTTAAATATATCCAAAAATGAATATATACTGGAAAAAAGCATTGGCATACAGTTTGGATGATAACTTAAAAATATCTGAATTAAAAAAAACAACTGCAAAAAAACTTGATGAATATGATTATAACAAAATCTGAAAATATGTAAATGAAAACGGAATTGGCTTTCAAATACAGGAAAGTAATGATTTTCATTATAGATTCCAAAAGATAAAAACAAAACCTTATATTGTATACACACTATGAAACACCGACTTGTTAAATATCAATAAAATAATTTGAATAGTAGGACCAAGAAACATATCTACTTATGCCAAAAAAGTGCTAGAAGACTTGATTGATCAACTTTCATCTTACAGTTGAGTAGCAACAGTTTCATGACTTGCTCCTTGAGTTGATAGTACTGTTCACGAATTATCTATCAAAAAAAATATCCCTACTATATCTGTATTAGGAGGCTGACTATCTCATTTTTTAAACTCCAAAGAAAGAAATAAAATTTATAAAATAGTAGATAATTGATGACTGATATTATCTGAATTTAAATTAAAAATGTCTCCAACTTATTATACCTTTCCCCAAAGAAATAGAATAATTGCAGGGATCAGTGATTTTTTGTTTTTACCAGAAGCCTGACAAAAATCAGGTAGTTTAATTACTGTAGATTTTGCGAATAATTTTGATATAAAAGTCTTTTGAGTGCCTAATGATATTTACAGTTCTAATAGTAAAGGTATAAACAAGTATATACAAGATTGAAAAATAAACTGTGTGTCAGACATAAAAGAATTTTTAACAAGCACATTATGAAAAAAAGACAAGCAAAAAGATTCCAAAAATAAGTACACCGATATTACTGAAGATGAAAAAAATATAATACAAGCAATAAATGAATGATTCAGATCCTCAAAAGAAATTTCCATAAAAACATGAATACCACAGTCTGCCTTGTTGTCAAATTTATCTATGATGGAAATAAAATGAATAATTTTTGAGTCCAACCCTGATACATGGAGCATATGCTAATCAGATAATCCTTGTTTTTTATTATCCTATCAGTGAATTAAAGATAAATTTCTAAAAACACTTAATGTTTTTGTTGTCTATTTTAGAAAAAAACATTAATTTTAAACATAACTTATTGCAAAATGAAGTACCAAACCTGAAAAATAAAGACTGAGCACAATATTCTTTCAGAATTTGAAAAAACTCTCAAAGATATAGAAAAAATTTCTGAAATAAAAAGAATAATACCTTGAAGGATATCAAGGAAACAAAAATGATCAAGTCATTTCAAAATAACTTTTTCTTATTTTACTGATTCTGGTTTGAAATATATAATAAAAAAATGATCCACAGCTCAAGAAATTTTCATAATATGCGACAAAAATTCCAAAGAACAAGTTAAAGAAAAAATTCAGAATATAAACTTGTAAGAAATTATAAACCCTCTTGCACAAACATATTTTTGGATCTGTATTGCAAACTTTCTGCTATATGTTCTTTTTTTACATTTTCGCTTCATTGAAGGTCTGCTACGGTTCTTGATAATTTCATTATTCTATGAACAACTCTTGGAGATAAATTCAAAGACTTGGTTGCAGATTCCAAAAAATCCTTACAATCTTTGTTTAAGACTATAAACTCTTTGATATGATTAGAACCCATTTGGGAGTTAGAAGTAATATCAAGTCATGCAAATCTTTTTTGTTGAATCTTCCAAGCTCCTTCAACCTTTTTCCTTATACTTGCAGATGATTCTTCTTTTTGTTCTGACATTATTTTGCTAATTTTTTGTCTTGGCACCTCAAGTATCATGTCAAATCTATCTAATAATGGTCAAGAAATCTTGGATTGATATTTTTTTATGTCATTTATCGAACAAGTACATTGTTTTTGAGGGTCTTTGTAGTAACCACACTTACAAGGATTCATAGATGCCATAAACATAAAATCAGCAGGATACTGAACAGTCCCACTTGCTCTGGATATGTTTATTGTTTTGTCTTCTATTGGCTGTCTAACTACTTCCAAAACAGTCCTTGGGAATTCAGGCAATTCATCAAAAAACAATATTCACTTATGAGAAAGACTTATCTGTCAAGGATGCAAATAGGTCCCTCCTCCAACTATACTTACTTTTGAAGATGTATGATGCACTGCTCTAAACTGCCTTTGTGTTATCAATGGATTATCCTTGTCTAATTTACCAACTACTGAATATATTTGACTAACCTGAAGTATTTCATCAAATGTCATTGGAGGTAAAATACTCTGAGTTGCTTTACAAAGCATGGTTTTACCACTTCAAGGAGGTCATATCAAAAGCAAATTATGTAATCCACTTGCAGCTAATGTAAGAGCTCTTTTGGCAAAATCATGTCCAGATATAAAAGCAAAATCATTATCAATCTCATGAATTTGCTGCTGAATATCTGACAAATTTTCACCTCATTTTATGAACTGAATATCTTTTCAATGTACAAAAAAATCTATCAATTCAGAGAAATTTTTTAAAGGATATATATTTATTCACTTGATATATTTTAGCTCATATAAGTTTTCTTTGGGGACAAAAAAGTTTTTATATCAAATACTTTTTGCAAATAATACAGAAGGCAAAATTCAATTTATCGGCTTGATTGAAGCATCTAATCAAAGTTCTCCCAAAAACATGCTATCTT
Organism: uncultured Candidatus Peribacteria bacterium; assembly: GCA_964394325.1. Taxonomy (GTDB): domain Bacteria; phylum Patescibacteriota; class Gracilibacteria; order Absconditabacterales; family Absconditicoccaceae; genus CAYMVT01. The sequence goes on from CAYMVT010000006.1 coordinate 20,783, forward strand.
TAATATTCTTTGAGTTGTATATATTTCATTCATAAACAAGCAATAACATAGCAACTGCCATAGGTAAATCAAATCTTGTACCAATCTTTTTTATATCAGAAGGCGACAAGTTCAAAACTATTTTCCTAGAAGGGAGATCTATTCACACAGCTCTAAAAGTAGACCTTATTCTTTCTTTTGATTCTTTGATAGAGTTATCCGGCAAGCCTACTATTTCTATTGTGGGCAAAGATCTATTGCTATCTGCCTCTATTGTTATCTCATAACCTTCCAATCATATATTAGAGATTGTTTTTACCTTTTGTATCATTAATAAAAATTAATTAAATCGTTATAAATCAAACAAATAAAAAAATATATACAAAAAGTTGTTTATAATTCAAGAGTTTTTTGCAAAATTGTGACAGCAATGTTAAATTGTCAGTATTAGACACAAATAGAATTGTCAGTAAA
>CAYMVT010000007.1:0-21164 GCA_964394325.1 uncultured Candidatus Peribacteria bacterium
ATATAATAATCAAATGTCTAAAATCAAGAGAAAGTTGTTAAAAGTTTAAAAAGTTATGTAGTGTTGAATTGTGTAAAAAGTAAAAATACTAATGCTAAATTTTTTAAAATTATTTATTATTTGATTTGATTAGTAATAACCTGTTCTTTTAAAAAGGTATAAAAAACATATAAAGAACTCCAGTCGTTCAAAATGCTTTTTTGGTGTCTGCTGATATTTTCAAAAACATAAGGCATGATTTTTTCAGCAGATATTATTTATATTGTTTTTTTTAGATTAAGTCAGTTATTTTGTTGTTTTTTTCTTTAAATGTTTTAATGCTTACTTTAAAATATGACTTTCGTTTTGTGCATTAATTTTTCTTGCTTTTTAAGTTTTAATATTTATATTGCAATAGATTCAAATTATTTATATTTCAAAAAATTATTTTTAAAGGATGTTTAACACAATAATTGCAAAGCTTCTTCTGTTTTTCTTTGGAGTGCAGTTTTTCTTTTATGGTCTTTTTGCCTGAAACTGGGTGATCTTTTGATTGGGTGTTGTAAATGTCATAGCAGTGTTTTTCCTTTTTGATGCTGTATCACAAGACAAGGCAAAAGAAGTTTTTAATAATGTTTTCAATTACATTAGATCATTTTATAATCACAAAGAATCAAATTCCAACTTTTTTAAATCAAAAGATTTAATAAAAAACTTTTTCAAAAAAGACGAAAATTACGAAAATAAAAGCTGAATTCAAGAATATCCAAATATTTCAGCTTTTTTATCTTCTTTGTATTATTTTAACAAGCATTATATATTTGTTATATCTTTGCTAGTGTTGATCCTTGCTATAACAGACAGTCTGTTTTTTCAAGAATTTGATATAAGTTTGTTTCTATCTTTTTTGATTTTTGCTGTTTCTTTTTTGGTAAATATTCAAGAGCTGATGAATGGTGAGCTATATTTTTGAAATAGAAAAATTTCTCAAAAGGATTTTGCTTTCATAGCAAACATATTGTTAATCTTTTTTGTTTATAATGCATTGGAGTGATTGGAGCTGATTACTAAACTTTTGGTTTCATTTTTAATTTGATTGGTCTTTTATTTAGTGATTGTTTATACTCTTTGACTGGTAGGTCATTCAAGATTTTTTATCAAGGATGCTGTTATGAAATTATATTGAGCTATATTTGTTTTGTTGATTTTTGGGTATGTTTGGAATACATATCCTCAAGTTTATGATTTTTTTGTTGTAGAAAGAGAGATTGTTAAATATGTGTGAGAGGAAGAAGAAATAGAAGAAGATTATATCTTGACAGAAGAGATAGTTGCTCCAAATGAGAATAGATATCAAGTTTACAAAGACACAAAAAATGATGAAGTGTGGTTTAATTGGGATGATTGAACAAAGCTATCTTTTGATAATATTGAAGAAGCTGAACAAATTATCATTGCTAATAATCCCAAAGAAGAATTTGATGAAGATTTGTCTGAAGATAGAGATGTTGAAGAAGTTGAACAAAATTGAGCTTCTAGCATTGAGGAGACATTAAGTGATTTGTTGGATGCAGATGATACAGAACAAAAAGACAAATTTGATGAGATAGAAAGAATTTTATCAACTGAGTTTGATTCTGATTCGCCTCTTACTTATGAATATGTAATACCATACTTAATCAAAAATTATTGAAGTTTAAATGATGATTTGAATGATGTTTGATTTGATAGCATACCTCAGGACGAAGAAACATATCCTTACTTTAAGCAAGCACAGCATCAAAGGCTTGTTGGAACTGATATAGATCCTAATAGCCAAGTTAGATGTAGGAATTATATAGTTATGCTTTGATTGATTTTGTGATGGGAGGTTAGCTATACATCAGAAACAATATTTGAAAATTTTTGGTCCAAGGCTGAAAATCTTTGAAAAATTCCAGACAAATGTTCTCCTTACGATTTTATAACAAAGTCTATATTGAAAAAATAAGTCTTGTCAAACATATTTTTTGCTATGTCTGAGATTGGCTTGATATGTTGCTTTTCTTTATTGTTTTGTTTTAAGTAAAAAAATAAAAAATTGTTTGCATTTTTAAAAAAAATCTATATCGTTATGTTATTATAAATTTATATTTTTAATTAATTTAAAAGTTAACCCATGAAAAATAATTGATTTGTTAATAGGTCTTTGATAGAAAAGGTATTGTGATTGTGATTCATAGTTTGAATACTTACTATGACTTGAGTGATTAGTGTGTTTGGTGAATTTTGGAGAGCTAATGTCCCAAATCCATTTACAGCTATAGAATTTTCTTGAGAAGATGAGGAATTTAAGTATGGATATGGCTATGAAGATGAGGAATTTAAGTATGGATATGGCTATGGTAGCCAAGGCTGGGGATATGGTTATGGTTATGGTTATGGTCTTGTAGAATTGGATAATAATGCAAGATATGCTGGGTATTATGTATGATGAGACTATACTGTTTCAGACGCGTCTGATTTGGTTTCAGTTAGTAAAGTCCAATGGGTTTCTGATACTGAAGCATCAAAGATAACTATGACTAATAATACTACTATTTCTTCTCAAGTTGATAACAGGATTTCTGTATTTTTAAGAGATCGCACAGAAATAACATCTGTTGATAGTGACTGAAATGAAATTAATTTTAATCCAAGTGCATTAGCTGTGAGTGGAGTTGATTCAATAAATGATATAAATACTGATGGTGAAAATAAAGGAGCTGTTAACTTTGGTATGTCAGGTCATACATTACACTTTTCAAAAGCTGTGAAGATTGATATACCTGTAGATAATGTGGATGATGGTGTTGATATAAATGTACAAAGAAATGAAGGTGGTAATTATAATAATTCGCTGGCAACCAATGAGACTGATTGTACTGCTTGAGAGCCAGATAATAATAAATGAAACGAAGTAACAGTTGATAATGAGAAAGCGACTATTTATACCTGTTCTGCTTCTGATTTTGTTGCTTATGTTCCTGAAGACGATGATGACACAACTAATGGTTCCAGATGATGAGGTGGTTGAGGCTGAACACCTATTTGCGGAGAGCATCAAATGGTATGTGAAAAACATATGTGAGATTATATATGGCAAAGAGTAGATGGAGCTAGCTGTAGACATTCTCAATTGGGGCAATTTTGTGACCCAGAAGATGTAGATGAAGAAGATGAACATATTGACGAGGAAGACACTACTCCTGAAGAAATAACAACAATCAAGGAAGAGGCATCAAAGCAAGATGTGCAACTTAATCTTGAAAATGTACAATTAAGAGTGCCAGAATTTGACAGTGAGCAAGTTCAAGCAACTGTAGAATCTCTTAATCAGCAAATTATTGCTGAGCTTGAAAAAAGAAGAGTTTCTGGGCCAGATTTGGAGAAGTTCATTCAAAACTACAACGAATTCTTGGCAGCTGTTAAGATAATTCAAGACAAACAACCTAGTGAAGAAATATATGATTCAGCTAGGAGAAATATTCAAACAATTGTTTCAACTTTGAACGATTACAAATCTATTACACCTTCTTCTGAATTAGTAGATGAAGAATTTGAAAATGCATTATCATTTTTGAAAAGATATGGTCTTACAAGGTATAGTAATGTAGATGAATTTAGGCCATTTGACAATTTACAAAGACAGGAAGCTGCAAGTTTCTTTGCTGGATTTGGAAGAGAAGTTATCTGACTAACATCAAATTGAAATAATTGTAATTTTACAGACTTGGAATGAGCTGATCATACATTGACACCACAAATACAGTCAGCTTGTCAAATGTGAATAATGTGAACACAAATCACAGAATTTAGGCCGTTTGATAATATATCTAGAGCTGAGACATTTACAGTATTAGTTAGATCTATTACTGGTGAGACTTTGGATGAAACTGTTGATCCTTGGTGGGATCAGTACTTTGAAGTTGCTCAGGCTCTTGGGTTGACAAAAGAAGACAATACTTGGAATCAAGACAGAGATATTACAAGGTATGAAGCTGCTTTGATTATATATAGAAGTTGGTTGAACTTATAAAAATACAATTAGTTTTTGAGTAATTATAAAAGCCTGATTCAAAATAATAGAGTCAGGCTTTTTTGTATGATTGTAAAATATTTGAATTTATCTTTATTGTATTCTGGTTATTATTTTATAATTTTTCTTTCATTTTCTCAAAAGTACTGCTTTTCAGTTTATTAAATCAGATTCTGTAATTTCTTTTTCCAAATCTTCTACCTTTTCCTCATACAAATAAATCGCTCCAGACTTTATCATCTTTTTTGCTTCTCAATTGGAAGCAGTAAGTCAAGACTGTGTCAAAGCTTCTGTCAGCTTAATATCTCATCACCAAGCAACACCTCATATTTCATTTTTTAGTGCTTGAATTTCTGGATCGTCCATAGATTTTAGTATCTCTTTTTTGTCTTCTTTCCCAAACATAACTTCAGAAATTTTTTCTGCTTGGATTGCTTGTTTTTCTCCAAATATTGTTTTTACTACATTTTTGGCTAGCATAGCTTGTCAGTATCTTTTTGCTGGATCTTGTTTGTGTCTAGCTATTATTTTGTCTATTTCTTCAAAATCTAATATTGTATATATTTTCAAAAACCTTTCTACATCTTCATCTGTACAGTTCATAAAATATTGATAAACAAAATAAGGACTAGATTTGTTTTCATCTATCCAAATAGCATTTCATTCTGATTTACCAAACTTTTTCCCACTACTGTCCAATATTAATGGGGCGCTTACAACATAACTTTCTTTATCCAATATTTTTCTTATCAACTCTATCCCAGTTACTCAATTTCACCACTGATCAGAGCCACATATTTGTAGTTTGCAGTCTTTTTCTTTGTATAGTTTTACAAAATCGTATGCTTGGATTAGCATATAAGAAAATTCTGTATAAGAAATGCTTTTGTCTGGATCTTCTATCCTAGGTCTTACAGTTTCTTTGTTCATCATGTTGTTTACTGTAATATACTTTCCTACATCTCTTAGAAAATCCAAAAATGTCATGTTTTCATAAAAATCATGATTGTTTATTATTTCAAATTCAAGTTTTTTTCAGCTTAAATTTTCAAGGTTTGACACTATCTTTGACATTTGCTTAGACAGGCTGTCTACATTTTTATCAAGTTGTTCTTTATCCAAGAAACTTCTTTCACTGTCTCTATCGCTAGGGTCTCATATCATACCAGTTGCTCCACCTACTATCAAGATCAGTTTGTTTCATTTTAGCATATAATTCAAAGCATTCATAAATATAGTGAAATGTCATATATGCATACTATCTGCTGTAGGATCTACACCAAAATACAGAGTTTGTCATCATTTATCATAAATATCAAAGACCTTTTCATCGCTGAATTGGTAAAGTAGTCATTTTTTTTCTAGTATGTCTTTTAGGTGCATTTTTGTTGTATTAAATATAAAATATCTAAAACTAAAATTAACTTATGTGTATATTACAGATTTTTTGATTATTTTCAATTGTTAGTTTATTTAATCATTTCATCCAAAATTTCTCTAATATTATCATTCAAATCTTGTTTAGTTTTTTCTTTTTTGTTTTTTTTGAATCATTTCAATTTTTCAAGTTCTGATAGTAAATTTTTGCTCAAATCTGTATCTTGTGGAATAATAATGTCCTCAAAATTTTTTTCATAATACTTTGCATTGTGATATTGATGGTTTCATCCAGTATATGGTAAAGGTATTATTATCAATTTCATGTCAAAAAACTTTTGCTCTGCTAGGCTTGTAGCTCATCCACGAGTAATTCATATATCACATATATCGTATAATTTTCCGATTTCTTTTTGACTTACAAATTCAAAAGACTTAACATTTTCAAACTTTTCAAAATCCTTTTTCATACTTATGTTTGCAGTTCACAAAATCACAAAAAAATTAAAATGCTCATTTATTTCAGGATTGTTTTTTATAATATTCAGCAAGCTTTGGTATATTGTCATAGCTCACTGCGATCCTCATATTAGTAGTATATTTGTTTTATCTAAATCCTCTGATATCTTCTGACTAGTATCATCTGACAACAACCCCAAAATCTCTTCTGATAATATCTGTCAAATATGTCTTGCTCATTTCAAACTTTTAGGAAATCATTCAAAAGATTTAGTCGCAAATCTATTTGCTAAACTATTTGTTAATCATGTAATAGTATCAGATTCATGTACAAATATTTTTTTTCTCAAAATCCATCCAGCAATTACTACTGGCAAAGCTACATATCATCATTTACAAAAGATAATATCAATTTTATGTTTTTTTATTAACCAGATAGCTTTTCAGATTCCATAAAAAAATTTGAATAAATCTATTACATTTTTTGCAATAGCTATTGGAGATTTTTCTCTTCTTAACTTCCCAGAAATCATAGGAACAAACTTTACTCAATTAATTTCATTGGCTATTTTTTGTTCCAAAGATTCTTTTTCTCCAAACCAAAAAATATTTTCAAATTTACTTGCAAATTCTTCATTATTTTGTATATAATTAATTATTGATTTGATGGGGAATACATGTCATCCAGTCCCTCCTCCTGCAAAAGCAATATTCATAAATAAAAAATTTATTTTTAAAAAATTTTATTACTGATTTAGTTGCTTTTATATTTATTTACAAAGAATTATCAATTAAAAATGTCTTTTTTGGATTCATTGTTTCCTGATATTTGTGTAAATTGTTGACAAGTTTGACAGTATGTCTGCAAAGAATGCAAAAAGCTTTTAAGGCCTCATCAGGAAGTGTGCCCTATTTGTAAATGATTTTCTAGAAATTACAGAGTTTGTAATAATTGTCAGGTATCTGAAGATTTTCTGAAATGAATCATAATATGATTTAATTACAACTGAATAATAAAGGATCTTATATGAAAACTGAAATTTAAATGAGCAAGGAATGTTTCTGACTTTCTTGCGGATAGGTTGAAGCTTGTTTTCTTATCCAATCAGGCTTTACATAATAAGTCTTGAGAAATAGTTTTAACTTATGTGCCTCAACATTGGTATGTAAGGTATTTTAAAAGATGATACAATCAGTCATATTTGTTGTCTAAGTGTTTGTCATACAAACTTGATTTGCCTCTTATAGATGCATTTTGTAAAGTTAGACACACTAGAAAACAAACCAAACTGAAAAGGGCAAAAAGATTAGTAAATCTGGAAAATGCTTTTGATTTTGTTCCCAATTTTGAAACTAACTTAAACGGTAAAACTTTGGTAATAGTTGATGATATAACTACGACCTGAACAACTATCAGGAAACTTTCAGCTTTGGTTGAAAAAAAATATCCTGAAACAAATGTTTGGTGATTAGTGGTAGGTAGGCATTCTTAGCTTGACACGGAATATTAAGTTTGTAATTACCTATATCCCAAATAATGGTCTCATTCTACAATGTCCATATCCAAATCTGGATATATGGAAAATAGTTTTTCTATTTCTTCTGGTGCTGGAGCAGGCATGACATTGTCTTGATCTCCAAAGATTATTTTCAATTGTCCTTGTCGTTTTGATTTTTTCAACTTTTCCAAAAATGCTTCAAAACTACTATTTTATCTCTATCCACTCCCCAATTTTTTAAAAACTTTTTCATAAAATCAGAAGGGATAAGATGGCAATTTACTACTTTCAATAAAACTTTTCTAGTAATCAAAATTGATAAATATTTTAAGCTTACCAAAAAAATTATTAAGGGGTTCTTACTATTTGCTTGCTTGATAAAGTTTATAAATCCAAATTCAACTACTTGCTTTTCTTCATAAACTTGCGATGGGTAAGGATGAAAATATCCCAAGTCATGATACATCATCAAAGTTGTTTTTCACCTACAATTCAACAATGGTAACCATCATAAATACCTGCTTGCAGAATGTATCCAGATAATATCTGGCTTAAATTCTTTGATCTTTTTCCTTAGTCCAAAATATGCAAAAACATTAAATCATACCAAAGGCATTAGAAGTTTTTTATATTTTATAAGTTTGCCACTTAATCAAAATTTGTCTACTTGGTATCAACTTTGTGAAAGTAATTTTGAGCTTTCAAGAATATAATTTTCTATTCATCCAATATTTTCTATATAATCTGACACCATAATTATTTTTTTATTTTTCCCAGATATTTTTTGAAATTTTGTAAGCCAACTTTCTTTGCTGTAATCTTTGCTTTTTTCTTTTAGTTGATTAGAAATTGTTTCATATTCTTCCTTGTTTTGATTTTCAATTATTGATTTTATTATATTATCTAATTTTTCAAAATCATTTTGTCAATCCTGTCTACTTATGTCAAAATCTTCTAAAATAAACTGTTCCAATCATCATTTTGAAAATCATATTACAGGAACTCATTCACTGATACTTTCTAGTGCAGATAAGCCAAAAGTTTCCAGGAATCTGGAAGGCATCAGACAGTAATGAGATTTTCAAAGATAATTTTTTATAGTTTTTCGATTTTGCCAGCCAAAGTATTTTACCCCTGCCTGGTCGCCACCAATCTTGTTTATCTTGTCCTCAAAGAACTTGTCTCATTTTCCAAAAATCCAAAAATTGATTTTGTCGCTGTTTTGGTGTTTCTTCACAATCTCCAAAACCAAATCAAATCACTTTTCTTTTGTCAATCTACCCAAAAAGATAAAGTTTATTTTATTGCTCATAATTTTGTTTTTTAAGCGAATATTTATGTATTACTTCCCATATTTCTATTATTTGTCATTCATCTATTCATAGACCTTTTCATTTTTCAATTTTGTCTTTCAAAAGTTTTTCCCATCTTCATTTTTGAATTCTTTCTATTCAATTTTTTTCTTTGAATATTTTTACTTTTTCTATTATTTTATCTCTTTTTGCTAATAATTCCAAAATTTCACTATCAATCTTGTCTATTTCTTTTCTATGTTCTTCCAAGCTCATTTTTTGATTAATTATCATTATAAATGCATACCACAAACTCACCTTTTTGCTTAATTTTTCATAATTCAAGGCTTTCTATTATATTGTCTATATTCTCATAAATGTTTTGCTCATACATTTTGCTTATTTCTCTAAATATTCAAACCTTTCATTCAAATCAATGTTCTTTTAACTGTAGCATTAGCTTTTGTATTCTATGTACGGATTCATACAAAAATACTGGTGATTTTGAACTTATTATTTCTTTTATTTTAGTTTGCCTTCATTTTTTGGTTGGCAAGAATCAAACATAAACAAACTCTGAACTATCCAAAGGAGCCGCAACCACTGCGGGGATTAGTGCATTAGCTCATGGCAAAACTTCAAACTTTATTTTATTTTCCCAAAGTATTTTTACAATTGATTTTCATGGATCTGAAAGTCACGGACATCAAGCTTCACTTAGCATTCAAACATTATTGTCTTTTAAGATTCTCGTATAAAAATCCAGTTTTCATTTGCTAGTAAAGCTTGTTATGCTATAAAACTGCTTTTGGCTATAGTCTATATCATATATTTTAAATAATTTTTTGCTTGTTCTTGTATCTTCGCACAAGAAAATTTCTAATTCTTTCATTAGTCTCAATGCTCTAAGTGTTATATCTTCTGTATTTCAAATTGGTGTAGGGATTATATACAACATTTTTAGTACTTTTCATATAAAATATTTTGTTTATTTACTCACCTATTTACTAATTTTTCAACTGCATCATCTACCATTTCTGGCTTTCCGCAAATGAAAACTTTTATGTTTTTCGTTCACAAAAAGCTCAATGCTTCATCAATTCAACTTTGGGCATATCAATTATAAAATCAATCTTTTTTTACATCTTGTTTGGATAAATATATCATATTCTTTACATTTTTGCTTTGCTTGGAAATTTTATCAAATAAAATTTGCGGTATCTTATCAACATTTCTTTCGCCAAAAATATTTACAACTTTTTCAAACTTTTTATCATTTTGAATTAAGTTCTCATATATTGGAATGTTAGCAGCTATTCCAGCTCATACACTTAGAAATAAATAATTTTTGATGTCTTGCTTGTCTACATAAAAACCAAAAGGTCAAATCATTTCAATTTGTTCGCCAATTTGTATTTTTTGAGTTAAATAGTCTGACATTCCATTCTCGGAAACTTTTTTTACATAAAAACATATTTGTTTGTTGTTTTGGCAATCTTGGTTTGTGTTTGCTATACTATAAGCTCTTTTGATTCCTTTTAAATTTTCAGATTCTAACATTACAAATTGCCCATTTTTAAATTCAAAATTTCATTTTATATGGAAAGTTAAAAAAGACACTTCTCCATTTGGTGAGTCTTGTTTTTCAGATAGTTTTATATTTATCTTTTGCATATTTTAAATTTAGTCGTAAAAGTTTTTTATTATAAGCAATTGTGTTTTTATTTCAAGATATTTAACTTACTAAGGCCGGCCTTGAAATTTGAAAGTATTTTTTCCATATCTTCCCAAGTTAAATTTTCCAGTCTTTTGTTTGCAATGCTTTCATTTATATCATACATATATACTCATTTTTTTTTCAAAATGGATCGTATTTTTCCTACTGTTTTTCTTTTATATCTTCCTGTAAAATCCAAAAATTCCATCATACTTTCATAATCTATATTTTTGCTTTTAGACAATTTCGACAAAAAAACCAGACGGCTGTCTACTTTGGGTGCTGGATTAAATGCTTTCGCTGGGACTGTTTTTTTGTATTTTACATCATATGAGTAATTCAATATCCATCGCAAATATGATTTTTTCTTTGCATCAGTTTTTATCTTTTCTCATACTTCTTTTTGTATCAAAAAAAATCAGCCAGCAAATTTGTTTTGTTCAAAAAATTTTCTAAATATTGGTGATGTAATATAATATGGTATATTACCAAAAACAAAAGTTTGATTTTGATCAAATCAGCTTAAATCTGACTGTAAAATATCTCACCAGATAATTTTTTGATTTTTATTTAATATTATTCATTCAATGATATCTTTGAATTTTTCATCTTTTTCAAAAAAAGAAATATTATCAAACTCTTTTACCAAATATTTACTTATAGCTCATTTACCTGGTCATATTTCAATTAAATTTTTTCGTGATAAAATTTCTTTTGACTTTTTGATTTCTTGTAATATGTATTGTTTGTACTTTATGTCTTTTAGAAAATTTTGTCATAAATAGCTTCACATAAGTTTTTTTAAAATTCTAAATCGTTCAATATTCAAATATTTTTGTTTATAGACTTGTATTGCTTTTTGTCTAAGTTGTCTAAAAGATGAAAGCTTGTATAATCCCAGTCTTTTATATCATCTACTATTCAATGTTTGACGGCATTGAAATTTACATAGACAAAACATTCTTGCAAATAAGATTCTTGTTGTATTGGCTTAGCCTTAAATCTTCATTGAAAAAGTGGTCATTTCCTTTTATATCTTTTGTTGTAATACATAGAGTATGATGTTTGTAGTCTATGCATAAAACTAGTGATAGGGTCAAAATCTTGTTTTCAAGTATAGATCAAAACTAAATGATAATGGTTTGGGAGTAAGCAATAGGCAGCTATATCAAAGCTATATTTTTTAAATTCATCTTTTCATAACTGTATCATTTTATCATAAAATCTCTTATAACAAGTATGATCATGAAAAACAGTATCTTCAGTTAAAGACTTATTGTATATATGATAATATGTATTTGGATAAAAATCAATATATCTGTTTGGCATGTTTAATGTATTGCAAACTAAACCTTTGTGAGCTTATATAAACATTTATTAACATTTTTCAAGTCTTTTTCAAGGCCGGCCTTGAATTTTTTTGGCTTGTTGCTGGTGTTTTTTAACTACTTTTCAAGGCCGGCCTTGAAGTGAAAATTTATTGATTTTTAGGAATTTTTTTATATAATCCCGGAATATCACTAATTATTATTTAAGTGTTGTATTTTATAATGCCTAAAAGCATTAGCTTAATTTTATTATTTTTATTTTGAATTATTATGAGAATAATAAAACTTACTGGACTTTTTTGTTTTTTGTTGCTCCTTGGGAGTGTTTTTGCTGAGGAGGATAAATTTGAAGTCTCATCAGCTTCTCTTGATAAATTAACTGATATTTCATGAGTTTGAGAAGTAACATGAGAAAATATACTTAATTATTTTGATGAAAACCTGGTTTGTGATATTGAAGAGTTGGAAAGTGTGGATGGAGTATGACCAAGTACACTGGATAATATAAAGACTGAAGCCTATCTGGATCTCCCTAGTGATTGTGACGGTCAGAATGATGATAAAAATTGAGATGAGAATGAAGAGGAAGAAAAGGATTGACATGACGAAAAGGATAAAGAGGACGAAGAAGGTTGAGATTATAAGAAGGATGAAGAAGACAAAGAAGAATGAGAAAAAATTTCTATACTTACTTGAACAAAAAGTCAACTGGAAACAATTTCACAAATATGAGGAACAACTGCACAAAATATCATAGATTATAGAGAGGAAAATTTGATATGTGAATATAAGGATTTGTCAGAAATTAGTTGAATATGATGAGCATGATCTACTAGCTTAAAAAATATAAAGGAAGAAACTTATTTAAATTATCCTGAAAAATGTAATGATGAGGATAATGATGAAAATTGAGATAAGGATAAGGAACATGAAAAGGACTGAGAAGATGATAAAAATGAGGAAAACGAAGAAGATTGACATGACGAAAAGGATGAATGTTCTTGTGAGGATGAGCTTAAAGAAAAAAATCAGGAAATAAATACCTTAGAAGAAGAAATAGAAAATTTGGAAAACGAAATTAGCAACTTAGAAAAAGAAAGTGATCAGACAGACTCTTTAGAGAGTCAAATTACTAAATTAGAAGAAGAAATAAATGATTTGGAAGATACAATAGAAGATGAAAAAATGTTTGAAGAAGAAGATATAATATATTTGAATGATTCAGATGAATCTAAACTTGAAAAACTTACTTTAATTTCATGAATTGGAGAAGGTACAGTAGATAATATAAAAGATTACAGAGAAGAAAATGAAATATGCAGTTTTTATGATTTAGACAATGTTAGTAAAATATGAGATACTACAATTAAAAATATAATAAGAAGTAGAGAAGTTTTAGTAAGGATAGATTATGAAAATTGTGTTGAGAGAAAAGATGAAAACGAAGACAGAATGTTTGAAGAAGAGGACATAATATATTTAGACAGTGCAGACGAACTCAGACTTGAAAAACTTCCATGAATTGGAGAGAAAAAAGCAACAAATATCATAGAATATATACAAGAAAATCAAATATGCAGTTTTTATGATTTGAATAATGTTAGTTGAATAGGAAAAAATACCATTAAAAATATAATTCAAACTGTAGATTTTCCAGTAAGCATATGATATAATAAGGATTGTTTTGAGGAAGAGTATGAAGAAAACCAAGATGAAGAAAAAGACAAACAAATCAAAATCAACTTAAATGTTGCAACAGGATCTCAGCTTGAAAAACTTGCAGGAGTCTGACCTTCTACTGCTCAAAACATAGTAGATTATAGGCAAGACAATAACATCTGTTATCTAGAACAATTAAAAGAAATTTCTTGAATATGACCTTCTACGGTGGATAATATTAAGGATCAGTGATATTACTATATAAATCCTGATGTGTCTTGTTTTCTATGTGAGAAAGACACCAAAGACAGAATAGACAAAAACTGTCCACATTATTTGGAAATAAAATCTGACAAAATTTTTACATGAAGTCTGTCTTACCAAATTGATACCAATGCAGATGATTTTCAAATAAAATATTGGATAACTGATTTTTTTGGAAATGAAATGGTTTCACAAAACAAAACTGACAATACAAATCAAAGAAGCTTCACTCCATCAAAAGATCATTCAGAGATTTTTACAATCAATGCAAAGCTTATTACTGATAAATGTGAAAAAAACGAAGTTTTGAATGTTTGATTTGCACACACAAATAAGCTGAAGGAAAGGTTTGATAAGCTTTATAGTACAGTAAGGGATGTTTGATACATAATTGAAGACAATTTTGACATCAGAGCGCCAAGGACCGACAAAACTTATAAACAACTTTATGAAGAAGAAAAGGAGGAATCAAAAAACTGCTCTTCTTGAAGTTCTGTTGGATATGATCAATCTGTCTGAATTTCTTTGATTGAAATAAACACTGCAAAAGAGGAAGAACTTACTCAGATTGATTGAATATGACCAAGCTATGCTCAAAACATAATAGATAATAGACCTTTTTGTCAGTTCCAAGACTTGCTAGAAGTTAGTGGCATTTGACCATCCAGACTTCAAAACATTCAGAAATCAAACAATGTTTCTTTGCAGTCTCCGGAGGACTGTTTTGAAGACGATAAAGAAGAAGATAAAGATTTCTCACAAAAAGAAACTCTCATAATAGAAATAAATTCTGCCACAAAAGAAAAATTAACCAAAATTGATGGAATTTGAAAATCTTATGCAGAAAATATAATACAAAAAAGACCATTCTGTCAATTTGAAGATATGCTTTGAGTTTCTTGAATATGACAAAGTAGACTTGAAACTATCAAAGGAATGGAAAATGTCTTTTTACAGTCCTCTGAAGATTGTTTCACAGAAACAAAAAAAGACAAAAAAGAAACTCAGAAAACAGGGAAATCTACTGTGATAGAGATAAACACTGCAGACAAGGAAAGGCTTGCTAAAATTGATGGAATCTGAAAATCTTATGCAGAAAATATAATAGACAATAGGCCTATATGTTCAAAGCAGGATTTGTTGGATATTTCTTGAATATGAGAGGTTATTGTTGATAATATTGTATCAGATCCTGATATTGTCGTAGACACAATCTCCTATTGTCAAGATAAATCTAAAGTTGTAAAAGATAAAATTGATTGAGATCTTCAAAAAATTTCCTGAGGATGACAAATTCAAATTGTAGAAATAAATCCTCTTGATGATGTGTTGCCTGAATATATTACCATCAAATCTATAGGAGGTGATTATAGATGAAACCTACAGATTCATTGACTAGGTCGATGAAGTTCTACAAGAGAAGTGAGTGTTGATGTTATGTCTTGAGAAAAGCTTGTAATATCAGATTCTTATTTTGGTTTTTCCGAAGATATTGATTTAAAATTGATTGAAAGTGTCTATTTGACTAATTCTGGACAAGAACTTAAGATTATTGGACAAAACTGACAAGTAATGGACAAAGTTGTATACAATCAGTCTAACTCTGCTCAAAGTTTGTATTTTCAGTGAAATTATGAATGAGACTATAGACAATTTGATAAATTTGACGATTTTTATTTTGGCAAAGATTATTTTCCTGACTTTATAAATAATTCTATTGAAAAAATTCAAAATTTTGATAATAAGTTGTTATCTGTAGAAGAAAAATATCAAAGAGCTAGAAAATATCGATCTAACTGTGTCAAAGACAGAGATAATTATTTGAATGAGTTGAGGTTATATAGAAATTATTCAGACATAGTAAACAGAAAACTAAAATCAGATTGGTATGTGGTTTTCCAGGAGTCATGAATAAAGGATTATTACGATATCCACCAAAAACAGCAGGAAAATATTGATAAATGAAAAGAACTTGTAAATATAAGCTGAATAAATGTAAGACCTTATAATCTGTCTTATATATCAGACATAAAAGATTGAAAAATTGAAAATCTGCCTTCCAGGTTTGACTGACAAATATGAAATTATTGGAAAAATAAATATATAAAAACTATGCTTCCTGTTGCTAAACAAGTTCTTACTGTACAAAAAGATAATTTTACTAATTTAATGAATATGGATGTATTGAATTTTGAAGGGCTATTATGGCCACAAAAATCTGTGAGATGAAATATTGTTGATAGGAGTTATTAATTGGATTTTCTCAAATTATGATTTAAAAGAGTTAAAAATTATAACACCTACCCCAGATTGGCTTAAATCTTGGCTTGATAGGAATCAGCATATTATTAATACTGATTTGTCTAATATACAATTCTGTAAAAGATATCCTTTTTTTGCTAAAAACACTATTCATTTTTGGGGTGGTGGGGAAGTTCTAACTGACCAAAGATTATTTCCTTTTGATTGATGGTTGTATGCAATCAAGTATTTTTTTGTAGTTTTATTTCAAGATTTTGTTTTGTTGTGAGGTATTGGTAAAATTAGAAAAAAAAGAACTCGTATACTTTATGATTTCCTTCTTCCTAGGGCAAAAAAAATTGTGGTAAGAGAAGAAAAATCTTTTAATATTGCTCAAAAATACAATTGAAATGTTGCTTTGTATCGTGACTTTGCTTTGGATGTTTTCGAGGCCGGCCTTGAAAAACAACACAAAAATGGCAGCAACAAGGAAAAACTTTCCGAGGCCGGCCTTGAGAATGAACAATATAGCTTAATTAATTGAAATCCTTATATAAAAAACAAAACTGACTGGAAAAAGCTTTTTGAATTTGTGAAAAATTCTGACTGTTTAGTTTATTTTGTGCCAGGAGATATTGCAGAGGATTTGTGAATCTATCAGATACTAAAATTACACTATCCAAATTTGCAAATATACGATCGAACAAAATATAACATAGATGAAATAATAAGTTTTTTTGCTAATGCTGAGTGTTGATTGTGAACAAGACTGCATTTTTTGCTTTTACTTAAATTTTTGAACAAACAATATCAAAGTATATCATATCAAGATAAGATTGATAAATTGATTTAGAAATCACTTCAAAAGTGGGTAAATTTGTTATGTAATTAGCTTTCTTTGAGAAATTCTCTTGTGTAAAAAATTTTCTGTTAAAAAACTGTTATATCTGTTGACATTTTGTTGTTATTTCTTATAATATATTGTAGGGAGAATTTTGTTAAAATATAAAAACAAAAAAATGAAGAAGATTATTAAAGTGTTGATTTTGTTTTGTTTATCTTTTGTGTTTTTATCTGCAGTGTATAGTGCATCATGCAGTAATTTTGAATATAAATTAAAAGCGTGAAATAATTGTGCTGATGGTAGCTGTGAAAGTGATTGGATATCTAATTGATGAACTTGAGCGGTTTTTTTATGAAATAATGTATCTAGAAATACTTTTGAAGTTGAAATCAGAGCTAATGTTACTTGAACAGGTCGGTGTAGCCAAAATTTCACGTGAAGTCTTCAAGATGGGGCTTTGTCGCAGATTAATGGCAGTGATTCAGTTGCATTTGGTTATTCACGGGATGTTGGCAAGACACAGCATCAGTCTACAGTTAGTTTCAATGGTATTTTTGGAGCCTCTCTTTCTCGGGCAGAACTAATAGATATTCCCCATGAGTATACTGTATCTAATGATGCAAGTGCCAAGCATTTTCGTATTACAGCATGAGGAGATGATAGTGCTAATTTTTTTATATATCCCTGAGCATTTGATCCGGATGAATCTTCTTTTTCTATTAATTCTTCAGATGATCCTGTTACTATGTCTTGATGATATCACTATGTAACATTTAGCCCAAAGGATGAGTATAAGAATTTAATCAGACCTGATGATTGAAACTGTGATTGATGTGAATCAGTAGATGTTGAGCTAGACTTACATTATAACAATAGTGTATGTACTAATCAAATTGATGATTCTTCATGTGATTCTGCTGATTCTGCGGTGCGGTATAGACCAAGGGTTGCCTGATTATCTGATAGATATCAATTATCAATTTGAGACTCAGAGAATGAAGAAATTGTTTTTACTGGTGACCATACTCACTCTGATTGATTAGACTTGAGAATATATTCATATGCTCCTACCCATAAAGCTTATGAATATGCAACATGAGATATTGAAATACTAAATATAGATTATGAGGTGACACAATCATGAATATCACCTTCTACTTGATCAATAGATGATATTTGAGGTTGAGATATTAAAAAAACAAAACTATGATTTTTGCCAGTCTTTACAGCAAGTAGTGATTATAATAACGATGCTTGAATTGATGGAATACCACCACTTGCTCCTGAATATCAGCAACAGGATTTTACCGTAAATGTATGAAAAATTCTTGATGGCTGGGATCGAAGTGGTTTAGCTGATAGTGATAGAATTCATATTAGATATTGACCTTGATGAGAGCCTATCAAGCCAATGTTGCATCGGGGTGGTACTTGGGACACTAGTGCTAATTTTTGAGAAGAGCTTATTTCTAATAGATTTAACTTAAATAGTCAGCAGAGCATTAATTTTAAACAAAGATTTCTTCTTGAGTCTTGAAGAGAATTAACTGATGATAATAATCGTGGAGTAATTTCTACTCATTTTCGGCATAATCATGATAGAGTTGGTTTCATTAGACGAAATTCCAAAATAGTAGGTAAGGATAATTACCATGACCCAGATGAAGAAATAGTTGATACTACTTTGCAATCTCCTATTACAATAGAGGGTATGATGAGTATCAACAGGTTTGATTCAGTGGAGGATATTATCCAAGATTCTCCTAGAACTGTTTGATGAGGTGTTAGCAGAAGTGAGCTTAGGAACCAAGTAAGAAGACAGGTAGCTATTCTTACTAGAGGGAATGATTGATGAACAAGTAGTATAAACAACTGGGATTGTACTTGAAATTGTTTTGAAAATAACGGTGTTAATATTTATTATAGGGAAGGAGACATAACAATAGACAACGATAACTGATTAAATAATAAAAACTTGGTGATAGCTGATTGAGGAAATGTTTATATAGATGATAATATATGGGTAGATGATGAAGAAAACTGAATACTTGGAATAATTTCTACTAGAGACTTATCTGATACTGATCCTTTTGAGTCTGGAAATGTATTTGTAGATGTAGATGTTACAAATGTGAATTCATTGATATATGCTGATTGAGGTGTTATGTCTTATTACAAAGATTGAACAAGTGATTGCTCTGGAGATACTGCTAATTGTTGATACTATTTAGATCACAAAAAGCTAAGGCATCAGCTTTATATTAGGTGAGTTTTGTGGACATTTAATACATTGTGATGATCAAACCTTGCATGAGACGAAAGACAATGTCCACATTTTGTTAGTGATAGTGACTGTGATGATTTTAGAATCCAGAGAAGTTTTGATATAGAATACATTAGGAATTTTGATTTGATTAGTGCTGACACTCATCCTGGTGCTGGTGGGTGGAGTTGATCGCCTTGAAATTATTGGATTCCTTATGCATACAAGCCAGACCCTGCGAATACAAAACATTCAAAGTTAGCTTGATGATGAACATGTGATCGAAGTGATGCTAGTTGATGAAGAGTTGTGTGTGATAGTTTCGATGTTGATCTAAGAAGCTTTGATGATGATATTCTTTCTACATCATTTCATAAGAGCAATATGAGTAATGAAAGTATTACTATACTAGATAAACTTTCTCCTTTGTATCTAAAGCATGATTCCAGAATTTCACAGCTTGATTTGCCTGTTTTTGGTAGTATTTATGAGTAATTTAATTTTCCCTTGAAATTATAACAAAAATACTTATAAAGTCGTTGTTGTATTTAGTATGCATTTGTAAAATTTGTTAAATGTCTCCTAAATCATAAAAAATGGAAAAGTTCTTTATTGTTTAAAGTGCTATTGTTTGCTGTATTAAAACTTTTGTATATTTGCTGACATTGTACAAAAATATGGAAATGAGAACTTTTTTAGCAGACAATATTTTATAACATAAACTTAATCAAATGTTTAAAAGTTATGTGCTTAAGTTCATAATGCTTATTTGTTGTATCACTTTTTTGGGTTCTTTTGTTAGTGCTGATTATGATTTAAGGCAGAGTTGCTATTCAGACTTGACAGATTATATGTCTGACATAGGAGCGACACAAGCTGCTATTGAATGATTAGAAAATTTTACTTATGAACAATTAGAAGAAGAGTTTTCTAGAAAGTATCAGGAGATGTCATCTTTTGGTATAGATTTGTATGAGCCTTTATTTAGCATGAGGTTGCATTCTTATTGACAACAAACTCAGTACCAACATCCTCCTTATTCTCCCTATCCTGTCTATGATAGAACAGAGCAATGGCAATATCCAGCCAAAGAGTTTATTATAGCTGAAGAGTATGTTACTGATCCTGAATGACAAGAACATTTTATATGATGCTCATTTATGCATATCAAATCAGATGATCTTGAAAATTTTAGTGATGATGATTATTGGTATGATTCTGAAATATTTTCTGCTGTTTCAGAAGATTCTGACAGATGAAATCAAATCTGGTACAATACAAACAATGTTTATAACTATGATAATGAAATTACAGGTAGTTTTGATAGACTTTTTGTGTTTCCTCAAGGCACTCAAAATGATTTTTTTGATAAATATTCAGTAATTGATTCTTTCCCTTCAAATGTTGTTGATTTAGAAGATTTTTTTGATGAGTTGTGATGACAAGATTGAGAACAAATTAGAGGTGTATTCTTGGATGAGTCTGGTTCTGCGATAAGTTATGATATGCCTGATATTCTATCTCCTGTTTCAGAGGTTAGTGATAATGATGTTTTCCCTTTGTTTAATTTTTATCAAGAGATAGAAAATGTATATCCTGATTTTTGACAATATCTTGCTATTAATTGACATTTGCAATTTGATACTCTCAAAGAAATGATAGATAAAAGACATGATCATGAATATGCTGACTTGTGGTCAAGTATCATTAACTCAAGACAAATACAAAAATATGCTTACAATGATAGGTATGGGTATGATACGGACCTGGAAGATGAAAAGGAAGAATTATATGAGGAGACTATTGAAACAATACATCAAGTTGATAATGAAGCTAGGCAGAGACTTGGTCTTTCTAGTTCACAAGTTTATGAGTCTTTTGAAGATGATATATGACATGATTATGAAAGGCAGGAAGATACAGACCAAGATGAAGAATCTGATCTTGATCAAGATTCTGATGTTGAAGATGATACTCAAGAAGATTTGCATTGATCATCGCAGACTGACAGTGATGCTGGCTCTATTATTTTTGTTCTTATTGTATCCTTTGTTGTGATTGTATCTTTTATAATACTTTTTTGAATATATTATATAAGAAAGTAGATTTAAATTGTTATTTAGAGACCACTAAAAAAGTTACTGTAATAAAATCAAGAGCAAATTAGACTAAATGATGTTGATAA
>CAYMVT010000008.1:0-6193 GCA_964394325.1 uncultured Candidatus Peribacteria bacterium
AGTTTCTAATTGCGTTTTCAAAGATTTTTTTGTTTTTTAGTGCAGAAGGTTAGAATATAATAATTTATATATAGTGTGTATTTTTCAGCAGACACTATTTAGTATACACTGAAAAAATATAAAAAATGCATACTGTCCGGGTTGGCTTCTGGTACTGTAAAAAACTCAAAAATGATGCTTTTTAAGCAGATACACTATTTATATGAAAAAATCTTTTTCAAAATTTGACAAATATTATAAATTGTTTAAAATTGATTCATAGTATATTATTACAAAAATAAAAAAGTATTTAAATTATTAAAAAAATAAAATGACAAAATCAATGGAAAGTAATCAAGAGATGTCTTTAGATAGAAGCGAATGACTACAGCAAGACAAGACCAATGAACAGATTGAAGAAAGATTTTTTAGTTTGTGATTGTCTGAAAATTTCGTGGATGCTTTGAATTCATGAGATTTTGATACAGCACAACAAGAACTAGAAAATCTGTGTTTGACTGCAGCTGAAGAAAAAGAGTTATTATCATTTTTGTCTGAAATGCAATATTTGGAGCAATGAAATACAGAAGTTATCAATCAAGCAAAAGAAATTATTTCAGAACAGATAGCAGAGCATTCTGATACAATATTTAAAGAATACCAAGAACGCAAATATATTTCAGAGGATTGAATAGAGGAATATTGAAGCAATAGTTTCAAAGAGGAAAACAAAGCAGTTTTGAGTTATCTAAAAAGAACAGAAGATATTGACTCTGAATTGTTGGAAAATCTAGAAGAGATTACTATAATGGATCTTTTAGATTTTGCTGATAAAAGCTGGGAAGAAATGGAAGAATTTGCAAAAACTCAACTAGAAGAAGGAGAAAATGAAAGAATGCCTGATAGAAAAATCTTGAGATTGAATTGATATAATTTCCAAAGCAGGGTTTTTAGATGATCTGAGACAGATGCTTTTGTTTCATTGATAAATCATTTAAATAATTCTTGAAAAGAAGATCCTCTTAGACAAAGATTAGAAAGAATAAAATATATGAAATCTTTATGAGTAAGTGCAAGAGATATTGAAAATGCCAATTTGCTGTCAAAGAAAATAGACAAATCAAATGTGTTTGAATTTTTATCAGATTATAATAATAAATGAGTTGTAGATGGTAATGATAGATGAATAATATTTGGTCAGCAGCTGTTGGACACTTTACAAGATGTTGAAAATCATATATGACAAGAAGAGCTTGTTAAAAATATTTCACAGATAATGTCCACTGGTGCAAAAATAGGTGGTTATGATCTAAATGCAGAAAAAATTGACACAAAAGATGATTTAGTTAATGTTTTGCAACAAAACCCTGAATACAAACAATTATTTTTGCAACAATTACAAACATTCGTTGGTTCAGGAGTAGAATTACAAAGATTACTTTCAAGATGAAGTGATGCTTTTCAAGAAACTGAACAATTAAAATCTGATGTAATAAAAGATGCTTTGTGAGTAGAGGCATCTCCAGAAGAAATTCAAGATTGATTTTCACAAGCCTTGGATCAAAAAATCAATGAACTAAAGCAACAAAAAGAAAGTTTACCACCAGATCAAAAAGATCAGTTAAACAAAGTTTTGCAATTTTTAGAAGGTAATAAACAATGAATCTTGCAATCTTTGTCTATCAACAACTTAAATATTGTAACAAGCTCTGTTGAAGATAGAGAATGAGTTGGTGCAGGGACTTCAGTAGCTTTGAATGACTGATGACAACTAAGATTCAACATATGAATTGGTATAATGGATGGTAATATATGAATAGTGCCTTGAATCTCTGCTTGAGAATCTGTTGAAATTGGAGATTCTACTCAGATGAGTTTTGTTGTATGAAATGCTTTGAAGGTACCTTTTGGAGCTGTATCTATAAATTCTCAAGTAAATAAAGATACCTTAAAGGAGGCAGGTTTCCAAGAATATGATGCACATTATACCCAAAGGACATGAATATCATTTAATTTTTCTCCTCATTGATGGTGAATAACTGCTTGAGTAGATACCAATAGGCAGGAGTGAATAGAACAAAAAGCAGAGCAATTAAACAATATTATGTATAAAGTTTTTGAGTTTACTCCTTGAATGAGTAAGGAAGAATATATAAATTCAATCAAGGAATGATTGGAAAATTCTGAGGTTGAAGACAAAGAATATATACAAGTTATAATAGATAATTTGCAGTATTCTCTTGATTATTTTGATTTTGATAGTTTGGCTGATCAACAAAAAGAAATATTGGCAAACAGGCTCATGGATAGTTATGTTAATAAATGGCAAGAACAAGCACTTCTTGCAGCAGAACAAGAATGATGGAAACTTTCTTGAATGTGAATTACTCTGCAATTTATAGCATGATTCCTACCAATATTTTGACCTACATTCAATTTTGAAAATATAAAAACAGAATATGAGCAAAATCAAGATAGTAAGGACTTGGCAACTTTGGATTTGTATACATGACAGGGGATATTAGATTCTCAATGAAACATATCTGCAGAAAAGATAGAAAAACAATTAAATATTGATTGATTAAAAGTAAGTGAAAAAAATTGACTTTTGGAGTTTGATATTGAAAGAGATCGTAATATACTTGATGTTTTGAATGTAAACATACTGCCTTGAGTAATGCATCAAGTTCAATATGAATGATGAAAATTAATAGTGTGAGATGTTTGAAAAATTACTTATACAAACAGGAGGGAGCAGAGCTGACAAAGTCATCACTTGGTTTTTGGTGCGGAATGAACAAGATGAACCGTTCTATTAACAAAAGAATCTGCTCAATGATTGACAAATAATTCTCCTGAAATGAGAATATGAAAGGATTCCAGTGAAGTAATTAATGAATCTATAGATCAAGAATATATAAAATGAGTAGATAAGTTTATATCTTCTAATATTGAAGATTTTGTTTCTCTTGCTCAAAGTTATGAAGATGAATACGAGCAGTTATTCAAATACTACACTCAAGATTATAATCTTGAAAAAGCTTTTGATGCTATGGGAAATCTATTTGAAAAAGCTGGTATAGATACAAACTTATTAAATGGAATTAAGGAGAGATCAGAATATGAAAAGGTTTATGTGCTTGCTCAGTTCAAGGATGCTATGATGACAGACTGGATGACTTTGGATAAGTGATTGGATGATACTGAAAGAAAACAAAAGGCTGATAAGTATTTAGACAAAATTTTTGACTGAGAGGATAGAATCTCTTTTGGTCGTCATGAATTCACAAAAAACTTTTCCCAAAAAATGATACATGATTTGTTAAATGATCCTTCAAAATGGGAACAGCAGGAAAGAATCTATAATAGGACTTGAGATCAATTATCTTATAATTATCAAGAATTTTTATCATTTTTGATGAATTATCAAGAAGATCAATCAATACAAAACAATTATGCAAAAAGACTTTATAATATGTTTATACCAACATGACAACTTTTAAATACAAAATATTTTGGTCAGTCTAATACAAATAGAAGTGATTCTTTTGAAACAACTTTGAATAGAAACTCAATAGATGATTCTGTTATGGAAAAGAGAGAAGAGCTATTGAACAAAATATGAGATAAAAATAGTTTTAACTCTGAAACAAGAGATGATATAATATGATTTGCACATACTGCAAAATTAAACTCTGATTGAGATAGGCTGGTATGATGAAGGGGTTTTGATGCCATCCCAGCTTGAGTTACTAATGTTGTAGAAAATGAATATGTAAGAATAGAAGAGCAAACCACCAAAGAACAAATAGTAGAAATGTTAAAAGAAGAAAATCCAATTTATTGGGAAAATATGAAAGAATCTTTGGGAAGTTACTTAAATGTTGATTTTACTGATGAAAATTTAGAAACTCTTTTGATGGAAAAAAGAATTGACATTAATTGAAAAAACATTACATTAGATTCAGAATTTTTATTCTTTTTGTCTTGAAGATGTGCTAATGAGTCGTTATGAATAAGACTTTGAGAAATTAAGATAGATTGAGTATGAATATGATTAGTATTTAACATAAATTGACATGCCGTTAGCAATGAAATAGAATGAGCTAGGCAAACCATTACTTGGACACATTTGCATTGAGAAAAGGAAGAGGAAGAAAAAGAAGAAGAGGAGGAAGAAGAGGATGATGATGACGATGATGATGTAGTTGACGACGATGATGATCCAACACCTACAACTAGACCAACATCCTCTCCAACTCCGCCTCCAAGAAGAGGATGATGAGGATGATGAGGATGATGATTTAATGATTTTTAATATTTTTTGTAACTTCTACATTATTAAAAATGTCCTATGTATAAAAAACATAAGTTTTCAATAGTTTTACCTCATATTAATGAATGATACTTTCTTGATATTACTTTAGATAGTATCTATAATAAGATTAAATATGATAATTTTGAAATTATTATAATTGATGATGGTAGTGATAGAATGTCAAATTTGGACTTTATTTATAAGCATCCATTGAAAAATAAAATAAAAATTTATTTCCAGAAAGGTTTGTGAGTATGAGGCTCAAGAAATTTTGCAAGAGATAAAGTAGGTTGAGAATTTATAATATTTTTGGATGCTCATATGTATTTTGTAAATGATTTTTTATGAAAGTTAAATAACTTTATAAATGAAAACTTAGATTTTGAGCTGGGACAGCCATTAGTATGATCTATTCAAGATAAAAATATAATATGATATATTTATAAAATAAAAGACTTTTCTTTGACATCAACTTGGTCAGGTATTTTAGACAATAATCTAAAAGATATTAGTTATCAAGATAAAGTAGAAAGTCCAAATGTTGCATGAGGTGCTATGATTATAAAAAAAGAAGTTTTTGAAAAATTAGATTGATATAATCCTTATGTTGTAAAATGGTGAGTAGATTTAGAACTTTCTATGAGGGCTTGGTTGAGATGACATAAATCATACTTATTGCCAGGGTTGTTTGTAGCTCATTATTTTAAACAAAAGTTTTATAATACCCAAATTAATTCGGGTGATGTTTTGTACAATAAGATATTATTTGCATATAGTTGTTTTCAAAACTATAATAGAAGAAAAAAAATTTTTGAAAAATTAGAAGAATATTATTGAAAAAAATTATTTAAAGAAAGACATCAAAATGTTTTAGATAATAGTAATTTTTGGAAATGGCAAGAAGAACAAAAAAAAAATTTTAAATATAGCGATGATTGGTATTTTGATAAATTTAAAGATTATTATAATGATTTTTAGCTTCAAAAAACCAAACATTTAATATTGACTTTTATTTTAAAATGATTATTAATCAGGTTGTTTTATTATAATTACTTAGAAAGTATATGAAATATATAATATTAATTGTTTTTGTGTTAATATCAGTTATTGTTGGTTTTTATATATATAATAATTCTTTTATAGAAGATAGTGAACAAAAAAGATCAAAAAGTATTGATAATATTTATAATTTGAGAGAAACAATTAATACAGTTGATTATAGCAAATATGATATTAAGAAAAACGAATTTTAAAAATAATTTTAATTAAAATGAAAAAAATAATATTATTTATTCTTGTATTTATATTTAGTTCAACTATAGCTCTTGCTGGTTTTTGAGATGTAACTACATATGATAAAACTTCCCCTCTTGTTGAATCACAATGTGATGTATATGTTGATGCTACTTATGATTTGTGAGATACGAGATATCTCATGGATTTAGCAGGTCATCCAGGCGCTTCAGATACTCATTGGATGATTTGATTTAATAGTACAGATATATGAGTTTATAATCCTGATAATCATATAAATATAAAATGATGATTTGAATTTACTTCCCAGATTTTACCATCTACTGAAACAGAAGTTGTTGCCATAACTAATTTTGATTGAACAGATATGGATAGTACTCCTTGAGAAAATCAATTGGCAGCTCAAGTTGTTTACAATGTAGCATTTGCGCCTGTTGTTGAATGATCTGCATGACCTAATGAGTTTTGATATCTTACTTATGATTGAAATAATTCTCAATGGGAGGATATAACATTAACTAATTTTGATGTAGATACATCAAGCATTCATACAGAGGTTGAATGTTATAATATTTATATAAGTCCAGAAGATGAGCCTGATCCTGAACTGTCATGTGATAGTTTGGATCCTCAGAATGAGAC
>CAYMVT010000008.1:6293-20637 GCA_964394325.1 uncultured Candidatus Peribacteria bacterium
GAGAATGATGGGAGACAGCTTGAGCATGTCAATGAACTATTACTGTACAAGATGAGCCTGATCCTGAACTGTCATGTGATAGTTTGGATCCTCAGAATGAGACAATACAAGAGTGAGAGAGTATAGACTTTACATGTGCTGGAACAAATGCAGATGAATATAGATTGTTGATAGATTGAAGCTTAATAGATACAAATACAAGTTGAACTTTTAATTATACATTTAATGATGAATGAAGTTATGATACAATGTGTGAGGTGACAAAGCCAGGAGAATGATGGGAGACAGCTTGAGCATGTCAATGAACTATTACTGTACAAGATGAACCTCCAGGTGGATGAGTTCCAGTAGGGTGTGGTGATGAAGACGGTAAGACATATGGAACTGGAGATACTGATTGGGAATCTGACAGCTTCTGTGATCCATGACAAGTAATGTGATCTAATCCAAGTTTTCCATGACAATGAGAGACCGCAACTTGGATATGTCATGCTTTGTGATCAAGTACTGTTCGTTATTGTAGTGCAAATAGGGAAGATGATGATCCTATAGATCCAACTCCTCCACCAACTCCACCAGATCCGATTTTTATAGAAAGGCCCCAATGTGAGTGGATCGATCCTCCAAGTATACAAATATGAGAATATTTGCCAATTTGGTGGGAAATGGATGTAAGTGATAAAAGTTCATCATGTAATTCAAGTAATGTTTGAAAAATTAATAGAAACTGAGTTTCTTGTGAAATAAATTTATACAATCCTGATGGATGAACTTCAAGTAGCATAAGAACTTATAATGTTAATTGTTTTTGAGATCATGTTCATTGGGATGAAGACTTAATAAATTCTTTCAAAGATTGAAGAGATACAGATAATGATTGAAACAAAGTTATACAAGCTAATGATTCGAATTGATTTGATGAGGACTGGTTATGAGAACATGCAGTTGATATAAGTGTAAATGAGTTTCAAGTATGTTTACCTCAATGATGATCTTATAGTTGGGAGACAGTAGACATATCGAGTTGGGATGATAGAACATGTCAATACAACTTTCCAGTTACTAGGCCTTACTTGATGCAAAAATGAGCTCAACTTTCTACAACAGATGATACTTTTGATCGTTTTTATAAAATAGATTGAAATGAAGTTAATGTAACTGTAGATGAAGTTTTTGACTCCACAACTTTTGATCCACCAAGTATTGGTAGTATCCTTGATGATTTTGTTGAAGAATATTCAAGACTTGCTGTTCAAAATGTAAATATTGAATGAACTGATTGTACAAAAATACCTGCAAGAGAGGCTTATTACTGTGATGAAAATGTTTCAATTAGTTCTAGTGTTAGTTCTGAGCCTTATACTTTGATAGTAGATGACTCAAAAGACTTGACTATTCAAGGTAGTTTAACAAACAATAATTGAATGTTTATTGTTCCTGACTGAAAGATAATTTTTGACAATACTAATTGTAATACAACAGATTATCTTGAATGAATATTTTTGGCAGATAGTTTTGAAACTGATACGATCAAAAATAACAATTTGAACAATACCTGGTGTGATGATTGAAGATTGCAAATAAAATGAATTCTTAGATGACAATATGTTCAAAGTTTGATAGATAACAGGAGGGCTGTTATAGATAACTGGTTTGGTGGATGATGACCAACTGCAAGTGATGTTTATGATTGAGCTTCACTTTTTGTTCAATCAAATCCTGAAATATGGAATAATCTTCCACCAGCTGCAGAAGGAATACTGCACAGATTAAATATTCAAAGGAGATAATATAAAATTTAAAATGTCAATTTAAATATCCCGCTATTTGCGGGTTTTTTTGTTTTTAGAATTTTTAACTATATAATTAGTGTGTGTTCAACAAAACATGAAAAATGCTTTCTAATTTTAACTAAAAGGAAAAGTTCCTTTAAAATATTTTTGATCTTGTCTTTACCTTTATTAGATCACTATTTGCGATTTACAAAAATATAGCAATGCAGACTTTTTCATTAGCTTACTAGTCAAATAGTGTCTGCTGAAAAAGTCTTAATTTTCATATTTTTGTGCAATGCCAGCAGCCACTAAAAAAACTAAAGTATAAGAAACAAGTGCACTCTCAGAATAAGGAACTTTTACATTTTATAATATAGTGTGCATTTTTGATATTTTTTCAGTGCACACTAAATATACTTTTTAATTTATAATTTTGTTATAATGAAATTAAATAATGAAAACATGCAAGATATAGTTAAACTAGTTTATGACACAATTCAATGAAATCAAAAAAAAATTGATGATTACAACTTACCTAGCAAGTTAAAGTTTGATTATTTGTTTGTAACTATTATAAAAAATGGCAAGATATTGGCTTGTCAAGCAGGCAAAGAAGCTGATAATTTGTTTGAATATATTATACAAGCCACCAAACAATGTCTCAATGATAAAAGGTTTGATTTTGATACACAGAAAGAAGATGTGTCTGTTTTGAAAGTTTGTATTAATATTTTGTACAACAAAAAGTCTTTTTATAATCTAAAAATAGATGATTTAAAGAAAACAATTACTCCAGGTATCAATGCTGTACAAATTCAAAAATGAAATAAAAAAGCACTCTTCAAAGAATCTGTTCAAATATCAAAAAATTATAGTACAAAAAATTTGTTGCAAAAACTGTCTTTGAAGGCTTGAATTGGAAAAAATGGTTATCTTTCAAAAAATTCCAAAATCAGTATTTTTGATACTTTTAGTTTTATTTGATATTATAATTTGTCTGTAAATGAGCTTTATAGGCACAATATACTAGTGAATGTAGGAGATATAGACCTAAATAACATTAAGAGCAGACTTTCTTTAGCAAAAAATTGGTTTCAAAATAATATAAATCCACCGACCTGATTGTTGGAATATATGTATTATCCGAGTAAATGAAAATATGAGGAATCAAACAATCAGATAAGACAACTTGCATCTGTTTGGGCAGTGACAGAGCTTGATAACTTTTTTGAGACAAAGGACTTTGAAATGCTTTCCAAAAATACAATAAATTTTTATTTAAAATATATAAAAGATGAAGGTGATTATGCTTATTTAAAGATTCACAAAAACAGTATAGCAAATAGTGCCTTTTTTATTATGATTTTGTTGAATTGCTATGAATATAGTTTTTGACAAAAATCAAAAATAGATAATATTATTGAAAAGTTGGCTGATGGCATTTTGATTATGCAGAGAAATGATGGTAGTTATTATACCAAATTTCATACACAAGAAATTTCTTGAATTGATTTTTTCCCATGAGAGAGTATGTTGGCCTTGATGAAATTATACGAACATACTTGAAATACAAAATATTTAAATTCAGTTCTCAAAGCTTTTCCTTATTACAAAAATTATTGGCAAAAGAATAAAACAACAGCATTTATTCCTTGGCAAACTCAGGCATTATATCTATTGAATAAATACAAGCCTAGTACTGAGATTCAAGACTTCATATTTGAGATGAATGATTGGATAATAGATACTTATCAAGTATTTGATAGTCAACACAAGGATTTTATATGATGATTTAGAAAGCCTAATCCTACAATATGAACTACATCTTATATGGAAGGAATTTTGGATGCTTATGATTTGGCAAATAATATAAATGATGAATATCATAGGGTAAAATATATGAATACAATAATTCAAGCAACCAGATTTATATTCCAGCTTCAATATACATATCAGAATTCATTTTATATACAAAATCTTGAACCAGTGGTATGATGATTTAGACAATCCTTGACCAATAATCAATTAAGGAATGATAATACACAACATGCATCTTTTGCTTTGATGAAAATTTATAAAAGTTGAATTTTTAGTTAAATCAAAAAATTGACAAATATATATAAAATGATTATAATTTAGATATGTAAATAGTGTATACTAAAAAACTATAATATTTTGTATTTTTGGGATATACACTAAATCAATTATTTTATAAATAAAAACAAAAATGACACCAGAAAAATGTGAAAATAAGGATAATCAAGATGAACTTAATGAAACAGAAAAAAAAGAATATTTTGATGATTTGGATAATCAGGAGTCTGAAGAATCATTTGAGAATGATGTGTTTTGAGATCTAACTTTGGAAAATCATAGTAAATTAAAAGAATGACTTTCGGAATGAGCTCAAGAAAATTTGACCAAATTTATTCTTCATACACAAGAAAATCATCCTAAGTATACTTCAGAAATCCCTAAAATTTTTGAAGGGCTTGATGATTGAGAAAAAAATCAAATATTTGAAGATCCTGATTATTGGTCTCAATTGCATTCTTCTTTGTTTGAAAAAAATTATTTGGATTGCTTTTTGATTGATATATTTGAAATTGGTTCTTTTAGAAAAAACGAATATCTTGATATTACAAAAGATACTTTTGATAAAGTAATTGAATGAAATGATAAAGGCTTATCAAATATTATGATAGAAAATTTTTTAAAAAAAGAGTTTCCAGAGGTTGATATAAATGATATAGATTATAGTACTGATAAATATGCTCAAGTTAGTCGTGTTTTAAATAACCCATCATATAATACACATAGAAAGATTTTTTATTTGCCATCAGAAGGTAGTGGAACGGATAGGCACTGAAGGGAATGATCAAAGCATATTAGTGATTATATTTATGAGCAAGTTTTATATATAGATGCAAGTAAAGTATCCTCAAGCCTTGAAAACATTATCCGAAGTTGATGAGATAGCTTTGTTGATTTTTGTAAAAATTTGGATGATAAGGATAATTATGAAGATATAAAAGAACATTTACAAAATATTAATTTTCCGATATATTCATCTCAAAAGGAGCATTTTGGAAACATATTATCACAATATTTAGAAAAAAAATGATTTGAACAGAATGATATACAGACACTAAAAATGACAGCCAATTTGAGTATTGAAAATAAATCAACTTATATTGCTGAAATTATGAGACAACAACAAGAAATAGATAACAATATAGATAAGTTTTTGGACAGTAATTTTGAAAATTTTGGGAAAAAAGATGAGTTGGGTAATGCTCTTGAAAAATCCTTTGAAGAGCAATTTGAGAAAATAGGAGATGATGAGAAAAATTTTGAACCTCAGGATTTTTTGAAGAATTTTTTTGAAAGTTTTTATGATAAGATAAGTGATTTTGAAGATTGAGAGTTGAAGGAAGTAGAAAAGAAATTTGGAAATGCTCAACATGATATTTCCAAGTTTGTTGAGCTATTCTTTGATCTTGAAAGAGCACAAATAACTTATGATCATGTTGATAATGCATCACATAGTTTATTAGACTCTTTGAAAGAAAATGATGAAATCCCAGAATGAGGGGAAAAGTATCTAAGTTCAATAGTAAGATTTTATATAGAATCTGAAGAATCAACTTTGGATTGAGCCTGGGAACATTTCCAAAAAGTACAATTAATGCAAAATATCAATAGAAATGCTATAGAAGATGATAAATTTGATGAGTTTGTTAATGTTCTTTTTGGACAAGCAGATTCTGTATATGATGAAAATGTTAAACAATATTTTAAATATGAAAATGCATACAATACAGTTATAAAATGGATAGAAGATGATCATGATGAAAATGATTTTAAACAGCTTCTTGATACGATACAAGGAAATGACGAATATAAAGAAATTTTGCAAAAACAAGATGAAAAGCATAGTGAAGCACAAGAATTATTAAATAAGCTAGAAGAGGAAACTCAAGAAGAGGTTGAAGAAAATTATGATGATCATTTTAATAAATACTTTGTTGCAAATATATCTGAAAGCAGATATCAAGAACGGAAGGATAACAAAATGGCGGATAATAATATAGATCAAAATTGGCCTCCTGAAGTCGGCGATAGTTCTAATTTTACAGTTTCTAATCCTGAGTATTTGTCTTCTAACAAAGCTACAAATCCTTTTCATAATCCCAAAGACCCTAATAGCAAAGAAAAAATAACCTGAACAAGTACTACAGAAGTAAATAAACAGCTTTTGAACGAGTGTCTTAAATTTGAGTGAATACAAATAGCTGGGATTGATGGGAATGAGGATTCTTTTGTAAATAGGCTTGGTATTAATATTGATCAGGAACTAACTGCACAAGATTTTGAAAAATTCAAGGAGGTGTTTGGTATGTTGTTAATAAATGATATGGAAAACAAAATAAATTCTGATAAATATTCTAATAGCGAAAAAGAGTTTTTTGATCATATCAAGGAGAAAATAATCAAAGATCATAACAAATGAATAAAAATTTTTGCGAATTATTGTCAAAATATAAGCCCAGGTTTTGAAAGGGAGCTTTCTTTTGTAGATAATTCAAAGAATGCCAATTGAATTATAAATGTTGAGTTGCTTGATAAATCTATGGAAGGAAAAATATCTACTCATACACAAATACAAAATTGGTATAATCAAAAGCAGAGAGAGTTAAATAGCAGCTTCCAATCATTATCTTCTATAAAAGCTTTTTTTGGTTGAATAATTGGAGCTAAAAAATAATCAAAAATCATATTGAAAAAAAAGAATAAATATATAAATTAATTTTGCAGTTAAATTTAGTTATTGTAAATAAATTATGTTGGACAAACTTAGGCAAGAATTGTTGAAAAAATATAGTAAACATGAAAAAAAATGAATGTTTTTGAACTGAATAGATCAAAATTGAGATATAATTTTTTCTAATTGAGTGATAGAAACTGATGAAGATATTGATACTACTTTGGAATTGCTTTATAATTGAATTGTAAAAGAAAAAGAAGAGCATATAAACAAAATAATAATAGATATTGTTGATAAGGTTCAAATGCTTACAGATGATGAACAGATTTTGTCTACAGATGTCAAAAAATATTGATTTTTGATAATATGAAAAGATAACGATAAGTCATGAGTAATTTTACCTGATATTGAATGAGTAGCGGATGCTAAACACTCTTTGTCTTTGATCAAGAGTAAATATGAAATGTCAGGGAAAGTTGTGGTATATAGTTTTACAACTAATAGAATAATTATTTAGAGGCTACTTAAAAAATAGTAAATTTGGCCTCTAAATTGATCAAAAAGAAAAGTTCTATATTCTTTGAGTTTAGTGGTTTATTATATTGCCGTCTTTTTTAGAGACTGCTTTTCGCAAAGCGAAACATCAAAAAAATTAAAGTTCCGTAATGTTGCCTTTTTTGCTTCTTTCTGAGAAAAGCGAAAAGATTGAAAGATAAAACTGCCCATATATGTGTTTTTTTGTTTCTTTTTTCTAAAAAGAAAATGACATATGGAAATGAAGACTTTTTAAGCAGGCTCTATTTAGATAATAATTTTTTTAAAAAATGAATGTCAAAAATAAAGAATTGAAACAAGATGAAAGAAAGCAAAAAACTCAAAAATCCTTGTTTGAAGTTATAAAAGGGAATTTTTTTTCATCAATAAATGAAATGAAAAACACTATGTCTTTTGTTTTTTCTGTATCCGAAAATCCCAAAAATCAAATCACAAAAGATATGGAAAAATACGAAAAAAATTTAATAAATGACAGGAAGCATAATAATTAAGAATCTGTTTTTAAAGTGGTAAATTTCGTCTATATTTAATTTTAAATAAAATTATCATTACAATAAAATTATGAAAATTATATGTTTTTGTTTGTTTGTTATTTTGCCTTTTAATATATTTGCATGGGATTTGGACTGAATAGATATCATCCCAAGACAAGAACGAGGTGCAGATGAGTCATTAAGATATTATGAAAATGAAAGGTATCAACAGCTCAAAAAACAAAGGGAAGATTACAAAAAGTATTTGGAACAGCTCAAAGAGTCTGATTATGAAAGGTATTTATCAGAAAGTGAAACAAGCAAAATAAGAGAAAAGAGGAATGAGTATATTAGTTTGAACAATCCTGACAGTATTACAACAGATGAAACAATCCACAAGTATAATTGAAATGATCTTTGGCGACCTAACAGTTTCAAACATGACAAGCAATCTATAATAATTCATCATACATCAAATGATCTGAAAAAATTTTCAAATATTGAGGAAGTGAAGTCTTTTGTCAGAAATATATATGCCTCTCATGCAAAGACAAGATGATGGTGAGATATTTGATATAATTTTGTAATAGGTCCTTTTTGAAATATTTATGAATGAAGGAGTTGATGAGGATGATCTGTGTGAGCTCATTCTAGCTGGAATAATGTAAATAGTATTTGAATAGGTTTGATATGAGATTTTAATATTCAAAATCCTACTAAAGAACAAATTACTGCACTGGTAGACTTGCTTGTAGCAATTTCACAAAAATATGATATAAATCCTACAAAAAAAACATTGCACAATCAACTATATTGGGATGAACCTTATATATTAAATGAGTTTGATTATTCAATAATTTGACACAGAGATGTTTGAAATACTTCTTGTCCTGGTGCCAACTTTTATCCACATTTATCAACTATTAG
Source organism: uncultured Candidatus Peribacteria bacterium (assembly GCA_964394325.1). Classification (GTDB taxonomy): domain Bacteria; phylum Patescibacteriota; class Gracilibacteria; order Absconditabacterales; family Absconditicoccaceae; genus CAYMVT01. The sequence goes on from CAYMVT010000008.1 coordinate 14,792, forward strand.
AAAAGTTGTAGCAAATGAAATGAATAAATTTGAGTTAGCTTCTTCGGTAGAAGATGAGATAGAAAATATACAATATACTTCCACCAAAGAAAAAAAATCTATTGATTCAAAAGATACAAAATATGTTCAAGATGATTATATTTCTTTGACTTTGGATGTTCAGCAAGATGATTTGATATCTTGTAAGACAGACAAGCCAAATATTAAAACAAAAAATTGTGAACTTCAAGATTGAAAACTTTTATTTGATGTACACTACAACAAACCTTCGGCAAGTGGAGATCATACAATTAGATTTGAAACAGAAAAATATATCATAAAATATAATTTAAGGTTTCTTTGGCAAAAAGATTTGGATAATTTGTTACAAAAGAAAAAAGATAATCATATTTCCAAACACTGAAAAACAAACATTTCAAATTATCAGCCAAAAATTCAAAAACAGGTAGATATTAGTTCAGCAAAACAATATTTAAACAAAAATGTAAAAGTTTTATTGTACGAACTGACACAAAACCATCAAAAATATGATATAAAATGTACTAATACTTGCAATCTTTATATTGATTGAATGAGCTTTGAAAACAAAGAAAATATTAAAGTTCAAAAAAATGGAAGCTTATTGAATCTACAAATTGATTGAGATTCATACAATTCTAGTTTTTTGGATGTTATTAATAAAAATTGAAAGATAGTATTTGAAAATTATGATAGAACTTCTTATGCAGGTATTCCTTGGAATGGTTTTGAATGAAATATTCATATAAAAAAAGACGAAATCAAACCACTTAATCAGCCCCAGACTTATGATTGGGTAGTAGTAAATGATTTGCCTTTTTATAATTATATGAAATGAGTTGTAGAAACAAATGATCTTGAACATATTCAAAAGAATAAAATCATGGCATTGATAAGCAAAAATTATATGCTTTTTTATTTTGACAAATGAAATGAACATCCTAGCATACCTGCAAGTGCAAGCTATAATGCTGTAGATGACGCAAGAATTTTTCAAAAGTATGCTTGAGCATGAGTTCAAAAAACTATCAATAAATGGTATGATGCACTAGAAAAGACTTGGGATGAGATAGTTATTTTTGATGATTATATTCCGATATTGCCATATTTTAATTGTTCTCCAGGTTTTACATGGGATGCAAAAGAAAGGTTTTGATGGACTGATACTGATTATTTGCAGTCTAGATTAGATTTTGTACAGTGCGATGATTTCAACTGACATGGAGTATGATTATCAGGCAGATGAGCTGAATATCTTGGAAGAAATTGAATTAACTATAAACAAATTTTGAAGTATTACTATCCATGAGTTTCAACAAGACAAGTAAGTTTTTAGGAAGCTACTGCTTAGAAGCTACTGAAAAGTAAACTTTTTAACGTTTACTATCTTCGTATATTATAATATCATTGAAAAAGTTGCTAGATAGTTTGCATTTTAAATATTTTTTGCAGCACACACTATCTAAAAAAGAATTTTTTGTATATAATTTCCCATAAGATTATCAAAGCATTACTATTTTTTTGTCACTTGGATATGCTATAATCTGTGTATCTTATATTTACTGGTACTTCTTCAAATTTAAGCTTATTTTTGTTGATACTATCTAATATTTCAGAAGCATAAGTCATATTATCGCTACTTATATGTATCTTGTCCAAAGCATTTATATTGATTGCTCTGTATCAATTATGTGGATCAGTAGACCATATTCAGTTCAAAAATAATGTAACAAACCTTGAACCAAGTAAAACTACTTTCCTTAGTCTAGGGATGTTGGACATACCTCATCACTTTGTAAATCTACTTCCTAATACAATATCATTATTTTTTATAGCCTTTTGAAATTTGGGCATATCATTTATATCCATTTGATTATCAGCATCAAAAGTGATTATATAGTTGATATCAAGCATTTTTCAGTATTTTTGCAAAAAAAATAGTCATGTCTTGTTGGCTGCTCATCCACCACAATTAATAATATGGTGTAGATCCAAAATTATCTTGTCTGGATTTTGCTGTTTTATCTGATTAATTATATCTTCAGAATTGTCTGTAGATCAGTCATTTACTATCAAAATTTTGCTGTATCATTTTCATATAATTTCATTGATAGTTTTTAGCAAGATTTCTTGCTCATTAAAGCATCTTACCAAAAAAACAAACTTATCTTTTTCAGCTTTCATACTCTTTGTTTTTTGTATTATTTCATTTTTATCGTTTTGTTGCCAAAATTCCTTGATAGTTTGTAGTTTTACCAAGTCTGTGCTAAATTGTTTTTGTTTTGTAAGCTTGTGAGTAATTTCAAAATACAAATAAGCCAAAAATATTATAGATATATATACCAGCAAATCTGCTCATCTTGATAAGCCAAAGTAAGCTCAAAATTTATCAAGAATTGTGTCTTCTACACTGAATAGTATTATTAATCAAAGTCATACAAAAAAAACTAAAAAATGCAAAGCATTTATGCCTTTCCTTTTGTAAGCATCTATAGCAAATATCAGTAATACAAAACTTATTAATACAAGGAATAATTGAAGCGGTGTCATGATTGTTAATTGTTTGATTTGAGATTGCTGATATTCTGGTTTGCTTATAAAGCAGTCTCTAAATAAAACTAAAGTATATAATTACAAACAAGGATACTGTTTTTTAAACATTTTTTAATTTGTAGTTTTTGATTCTTTGTAGGGATTCTTTTTTTCAAAGTAAGTAAAGCATTTCAAAAGCACCTGGGCTAGCTGCAACTCATGTCAAAATAGATCTAATTGGCCACAAAACCTGTCAGTTTTTATAATTATTTTTTTCTGCGAATTCTATTAAGGTCTGTTTAATTTTTTCTTCAGTCCATTCGGATTCATCTATGCTTTCCAAAAGTTCATAAATTTTTGGTATGATATCTTTAACAATTTGTACATCAACTTTCATCTTTGGGTTGAAAATTATTTCATCAGATGGTGTTTGTTGTTTGAAGAAATATTTGGCATTATCAGCAAACTGTTTTAATGTTTGAATTCTTATTTTGATATAAGGTGAAAAGCTTAGCCAATATGAGTATGAAGAATTTTTAAGTATCTCCTGCCATTCACTATCTCAAAATTCAGCTAAATATTTTTGCAAGCTATCTACAAAATCTTCATCTTTCATATTTTTGATAAAATTTGAATTAAACCAAAGAGCCCTTCCATAGTCGTATATAGCATTGGATACTTGAATCCTGTCTATACTAAATTTTTCTATAAGTTCTTTGATTGTAAATATTTCTTCATCGCTAGATGTATGCCAGCCAAGTAAAGCTATAAAATTTATTAAAGGCTCAGGGAGAAATCAGTTTTCTTTGAATTTTGAAATTGTAACTGTCTCATTTTCTGTGTCTCTTTTTGACATTTTTGATTTGTTTGAATTTAATAACATTGGAAGATGTCCAAATTCAGGATGTTGGGTTTGCAAAGCATTATATATCAATATTTGTTTTGGTGTGTTTGGAATATGATCTTCTCATCTTAAAATATGAGTAATTCACATCAAATAATCATCAATAACATTTACTAGATAAAAGGTAGGGTTTCAGTCTGATTTTACTATTACAAAATCAGAAAATTCTGACATATCAAAATTAATCTGTCATTTTATTAAATCATTATAACTTATTTTTTGAGGAGATACTTTGAATCTGATCACTGGCTTTCTTCATTCTTTTTTGAATTTTTCTATTTGTTGTTCAGTATAATTTATCTGTCTGTATACAAAAGGTTTTTTTTGTTCTTTACATTCTTGTCTGATTTGATCGAGTTCTTCAGTAGTTTCCCATGCATAGTAAGCATGTCATTGCTGTAGTAGTTTTTCTATATATTCTTTGTAAATTTCTTGTCTTTGACTTTGATAATAGGGTCACTTGTCATCTTCTTTGTAAGGTCATATATCATAATCTATTCATAACCATTTTAATCATTGAATTATATCTTCTTCTGATTCCTTGGTGCATCTTTGTATATCAGTATCTTCCATTCTTAATAAAAATTTTCATCAATTTTTACGAGCATACAAGAAGTTGTACAAAGCACTTCTAGCTGTTCATAAATGAAAGTTTCAAGTAGGAGAAGGCGCTATCCTAGTTTTTATCATTTCAACATATTATAAAAAAGAATAAATTATTAAAGTTTTTATTGATTTTATTTAATTTTTCAATTGTATTTTTGTCTGGGTTGATTATATTTTTGTTTTCTAAATTATAATAACCAAAAGTTAATATGCTGTTTTTATTTTAAAAAAATTTTTTATGTTAAAGGATTTTGTTTCAAAATATTCCTTGGAAGATATAAGACATCTAGAGGAGAGTAGGGATAGGCAATATATTGCATTGTTGAACTGTTGGAATTCAATGCAGAAGTTGTGAATAAAAGATGATAAATATGTCTTTTTGAAGTTGGTTTTGCAAAATAGCTTGATATCTTATCAATTGAGTTGAACTTGAGAAAGTTGGTGGCAAGAATTTTCAGCTTGCGTAGTTGATAATGAGCAGTTTCATAAAACAAATAATTTGGATGTTTGGAAATATTTTTTGAAAAATTGCAAAAAAAATTGTAGATTAACAGATGTCAAATTTCAAAGGTTGATGAGATTACAAAAAATTTTTGATAATATCAGGAATTCAGATGATTTTTGGTTTTACTATCAAAATATGTACATCTTAAACAAGATGTTAGCAAAAATTATGGATCAAAAACATAATGCAAAGACAATAGTTTTTGCAGTAAAAATGTTTTGATATGCAAGTAGAATTAGTTTCCAAGAATTTTTGTTTTATCCCTTTGAAGTACAAATTCCTTTGGATAGTAGGTTAAAGAAAATATATGAAATAAATGTTGGTGTTTGAAGCAACCCAAGAGAAGTTCTGGATTATTTTGAAAATTTATCAAATGAAACAAATATCCCACCATTGCACTTAGATTCTGTGTTATGGATTGATTATTGGAACAGTATTTAGTGTTCAATGAAAAGATGTCAAAAATGCACACTAAATTATAAAATGAAAAGGTTCTTTGTTTTTTTAATCTAGCTATTTACAATACTATAGCTTTTATAGTGTCTACTGGTGCTGTACAAAGATATGTAAATGAGAACTTTTTCAGTAGACATTTGTTAGTTAGATAGTTGATTCTCTGCATTTTTCAAAAATCATTCTGCATTTTCTATTTGTTCTTGTATATTTTCTTCGTCATCGTTAATATCAATTTCTTCAATTATTTCTCTTGCTCTTAGTCAAAATCTGTAAGCTCTTTGTTCTTTCTGTTCTCTAGCTTCCAAAATTATTTGTCTTGCTTCATCATGAATTTCATTAATCTTATTTTCTAATTCGTCCTTGTCTCAGTTTTCTGGATCTCAGTTTTCTGGGTCTCAGTTTTCTGGGTCTCAGTTTTCTGGGTCTCAGTTTTCTAGGTCTCAGTTTCCTGGGTCTCAGTTTTCTGGATCTCAGTTTTCTGGATCTCAGTTTTCTGGATCTCAGTTTTCTGGATCTCAACCTCCTATATCTCAGTTCTCTAAGTTTCATCAGTTATCTTCAACAGGAGCTGGATGTGTTCATCATTCTCATCAATTTATATCAGCATACATAACTGTATATACCCAATATCAAGTAGCAGTTAGTCACATCAAAAAGATAACAGAAAATACTCAAGTTAAAATTTTTGCTTTACTTTTTTTTGTCTCTTTTTTTTGTACAGTATTTGTTCTTACTTGACTGGATTTTTTTTGTGTTGTTTTTGGAGTTTTGTTTGTGGTTTCTACTTTTCATTCAAGCTGATCCAGATCAAAAGAAATATCTTTT
>CAYMVT010000009.1:0-19875 GCA_964394325.1 uncultured Candidatus Peribacteria bacterium
TTTTGTTTCTTTTTCTAAAAGAAATGTCTACGTACAAGATGAAACTTGATTTTTTGATAAACATTATTATAAAAGAAATATACTAAAGCTCCACAGAAGAAAATTTTAGTCTACTTGTTTGTTTCCCAAAAATGATAAAAATATCTCACCTACCCACCAGACCTTGAATATATCAATTCAAAAATAAATCTTGAAAAATTTTGTATGTATGAAAAGCAAAAAATATTCAAAAAAGAGTCCAACAGTATTTCAACAACAACCTGTGAGTGTGGAAAGAAGATATGATATCCAAAACTAATCATATAGATTTCATCATCACCCAAACTGAACAAGAAGCCTTGATCTTAGAAAACAACTTAATCAAAAAATACCAACCAAGATACAATACACTTTTGAAAGGAGACAATTCGTACACATATATAAAAATAACCAACGAAAATTTCCCACAAATATTACTTACAAGATTTAAAGATAATGATAATAGCACTTATATATGACCCAAAACATACAAACACGATCTCAAAAAAATTCTACAATTTTTAAGACAATTCTTTCTCTTTAGGTGATGTTGAAAAACTCAATTCAAAAAATGACAACTCTGCCAAGATTATACTTTTTGATTATGCAAGTGATGGTGCAACAAGCAAATACAACAAAAGAATCCCTCATTTCAAAAACTATACAAAAATAATGTTTTTATGATAACAGATTTCTTTAACTGAAAAACAGAAAATGTAGAAGAAAAAATCCTATGAGAAATTCAAAAAGCCATACAAAATGATAATTTTGAACGAGCTGCATTTCTCAGAGACACCTACAAAAACATCCAAAACTACACCCAAAAACAGTCAATAGAACTATCCGACCCAATAAATGGAGTATTTTACAAAATAAGTCTTATACAATCTTGGTATGTTTTCGTAATAATCAAATTTCATAGAGGGAAACTTATAGATATCATTAGATCAAAAGAAAACAGCCAGGACATAAATTTTACAAAACTAAAGAACAAGATAGAAATAGAATTTGGAAGAATGAAAACTTTAAAAAAAACAAAAGATACTCGTATAGGCTGTAGCAAAAAAGATCTACAACAACGAAAAGAGCATATTGATACAAATTATTCAAGCATAATATCTCTATTAGACAACTCTTTGGAATCTTTGATATTAAGCACCAGTATGGAAAAGGAAAATATGATAAATGAAATCTTATCATCACTTCAAACAAAATACAAATTAAAAAATTACCCTTACAGCATAGAATGTATAGACATATCTCATTTAAGCTGAGATTTTGTAAGCGCCTGACTTAGCAGTATGTCATGAGGATTTTTGAACAAAAAATGATACAGAATGTACAAAATCAGTTGATTACCCAAATGAAAAAATGATGATTATTTTGCACTTAGAGAAGTATTGATTAGAAGATTCAAAAACTCCAAAAAACAATTACCAGATCTATTCATAATAGACTGAGGAAAATGACAAATTTGAATAATTAGTAAATTAGTAACAAAAGATAAGTTCTTTGAAGACATTTTCAAAAAAGTAGATTTTGTAAGTATATGAAAATGACAGGCAAGGAAAATCTCCAACAAAAGAATATGAGCAAAAGAAAAGCTGTTTTTTTTGAACAATCAATGAAAGACATATTCCAAAGAATTAAACTATGATGAAGCAGATAAAATGCTAATAAAAATCAGGGACGAAGCCCACAGATTTGCTAACAGGTACAGAAAAATACAAATGAGCAAAAAATGGAAATAATTTAATCTACATAACCATCTACAAAATGAATTATTGATTAGCTCTATGAGGTGGTGCAGCAAAATGATTCGCTCACATATGAGTATTAAAACATTTACAAGAAAAAAACATAGAAATTAACGAAATCACATGAACAAGTATGTGAGCAATAATAGGAGGATGTCTTGCAATATGACTCAAATATGAACAGATATATCAAATATTGGAAAATATAAGTTTTTTGAAATTAATAGATTTAAATTTGAAAAGCTGAATAGTTAGATGAGATAAAGTAAAAAATAAATTAAAAGAAGTTTTTGGAGAAAAAACTTTTCAAGAAACTCAAATTCCATTCAAAACAATAGCAACACATCTACAAACTTGACAAAAAATCGTATTCCAAAAAGGAAAACTAATAGATGCAATAATGGCAAGCATATCAATACCAGGAATTTTCAAACCTTACCTAGTAAAAAATAATGAATACATAGACTGAGGACTAAAAGACAATCTACCATTAAACGAAATAAAAAACAAAAACATATTAGCTATTTCAGTTTTGGGGTGAGAACCAAAACCTATAAAATTCAAAAGGAAAATATGAAACTTTGAAATAGCAAAAACTTTTATAGGCTGTAATCACGAAATACTACAAAAAGCTATAAATACTATAACAAAAACAAATGAAGAACTACATATAAAAATTGCCAAAAATAATTGAAAGAATGTAATTTTAATAGAACCTAATCTTTCTGATTATCAGTTATATGATTTTTATAAATACAAGGAAATAATCAACGAAGGTTATCTTGCTATCAAAAAAGCAAATATTTGAAATTAATTTACAACATTTAATCAAAAGAAATGCCTCAAACTAACGAACAAATGGTAAACTATCTAGTTGAAAAATGAGTCTTACACACTGCCTCTATCACATCCTGATTCAAAAAAGTAGATAGAGCTAATTTTATTTTACCTGAATATCAAAAAACAGCATATCAAGACACTCCCCTTCCAATATGATATGAAGCAACCATTTCCCAACCAAGCACTGTTGCCTTTATGTTAGAATTACTCAAACCAAACCAATGAGACAAAGTATTGGATATATGAGCAGGGTCAGGCTGGACTACTGCTATATTATCTCACATCGTTTGAAAAAAATGAAAAGTTATATGAACAGAAATAATTCCTCAGTTAGTAGATTTTGGAAATACGAACTTATCCAAGTACTCTCCGACAAACAGCAAAATAATACTTACCCAAAAAGAATTATGAATTCCTTGAGAAAAATTTGATAAAATACTTGTTTCTGCAAGTGCTGGTAATGAAAATGTTTGTGAAAAACTTTTGGATCAATTAAAAAATGAATGAACGATAGTAATACCTATCAAAGATTCGATCTATCAAGTACATAAAGATTATGAATGAAACATAACATCAAATAAATACTATTGATTTTTGTTTGTTCCTCTAAGATAAGTTTAATTTTGAAATTCTATAAACTTAAATACAAAAAACTATTTTTGCACCCTATTAGGATTATTTACAAACTCCATCACTTTTAATGTCAGGCAAGTTCTATACTTTATAGCTACACAGGATAAACTTGCCATTATTTTTTGTATTCTATCTTTTATAACCTCAGGAGAATCCTCTCAATTTCAAACAGATTCCAAGATTTTTTGAGCAAGTTCAAATTTTTTTTGTATTGGCAAATAATAACTCAAATCTGAGAACAAATTTTCATCTAATGAAATTTGTCAAACATCATCTAATTTTTGGTTTTGTGGGTTATTTTCTAAGTTGTTTTGTTGATTAATTGTTTTTTGTTTCATTGATTTGTTTTGGTTGATTACAAATTAAATTATTCAACTCATCAGCATAATCACTGTTTAAATTATTGATGTATTCAATAAAATTATCAATATTATTATAAAGATTATAAAGTTTGTAATTATTAAGGAATGATAATATCTGCTCTATCTCCAAATACAAAAAATAAGGCATATCAACATGCTTTATCTTTTCCAAAATGTCTTTTTTGAGTTCAGACTTATTTTTGCCCATTTTGTTTTTGTTTTAATTTATTTAAAGTTTTATAAAGTAGTGTCTGCTGAAAAAATTATAATTTCCAGTCTTTTATAAAGTGCCAGCAGCCACTAAACAAACTATAGTGCTGTAAACAACTGTGTTTTAAGAACTCGCCCTGTAGAATATTCAAATGTTCTTCCCTCAATTCCAGAGGGTAAAAACTTTTCCATTTTATAATTATAGTGTTAATTCTTAATATTTTTCAGTGTAAACTAAATTATATTATTAAAATACTTATTTTCAAGGTATTTTTTATATTTTTATTTTTTTGACTGGGTGTTTTTTGGAAACATACTCTACCAGCTCTAAATCGTGAGTGATGAATAATATCGTATTTCAAAGTTTATTAAGTTTTATCAAGGTGTCTGCAATATTGTTACTTGCTTGCTTGTCAACATTACCTGTAGGCTCATCTGCTATGATAAATTCAGGATCACCTACCAAGGCCCTAGCAATAGCTACTCTTTGCTTTTCTCATCCACTTAAATTAGGAATATAAACATTCCTTTTTTCCATTAAATTTAGATTATACAGCAACTCATTAACTTTTTCTTTGATAACACTGGATTTGGCTCACATAATCTCCAAAGGAAGTTCTACATTTTCCTTTACAGTTTTGTAATCTATCAATTTGAAATCTTGAAACATAACTCACATTTTTCTTCTATATTTTTGCACTTCTTTGTCACTAAATCTTGCAATGTCTTCTTTTTTGTAAAAAATCATTTTGTTTGGTGGAGTCAGTTGCCTAATCAGAAACTTAACCAATGTCGTTTTTCAAATTCCTGATTTTCAAAGTATAAAACAAAAATCTTTTTCATCAAGATCCATATTGAAATTTTCAAAGACAAAACTAGGAGCATCAGGATATCACCAGGTAAGATTTTCAATTTTTATCAAAGATTCTTTAGTATCAGACATATTATTTTTATACAAAATTAAAGCTGTTTAATTAGAGACCACTTAAAAAGTAGTAAGTTTGATCTCTAATTTAATCAAAAGAAAAAGTTCCTTCTTTCAAAAACAAAGCTATCTCATCTATATACAATTAATATTATATCAAAAAGAAATTTTTTTTCAAAAAAGAAAGCAACATCTTAATATATCATATTTGACATATTATATTTTTTCAATTTCTTTGATTTTTTGTAATAAATTCTGCTTTTGTTCTGAATCAGTATTTTTGGATCTTAATATCTCCTTTGTGATCTTATGAATCTCATTTTTCAAAAAACTTTTGATTATATTCTGAGTTTTGTCTACTTTTAATGTTTCAAGCTGTCTTTCTCGTCGCATTTGATTTTGCAGTATGTTTTGTTTTTGCTCATCTGTAAGATCGTTATCAATTGTTTTTTGCAAAAGCTCATTTGGATAATAACTTCCAAGTTCTATCAAAAAATCTACCAAAGGTTGCACTTGTCAGATATCTTTAACATTTTGTTTCAAAAAATCATTATAAAAAAGGCTACACAAAACATAATTAGTTGATTTTCAGTCATTTTCGTTTGTCTGAGAACTGTCATGAGCTTTTGAAAAACTCCTTTGCGATTTGAGATAAATTTTAAATTGATTGAAAAGGATATCATAATTTATAGAAATTTTTTTTGCAAATAAGTTAAGATAAAAAGAAAATATTGAATAATCCTTGATGTTTGAAAGCATATCAAACACCTGATTTGAAAGTTTTTTCCTATCAATAGGAGAATATAAATCTATGGACTGTAGTAACTTTTCAAGTATATAAACAAACCCATCCTCCTCTTCAAATTGCAATTCTTGTGAGCTATTTACATATTCATCAACATCTTTATAATCATTTGGTAGTTTCAAAATTTTAGGAAAAATATCTTCTTGCCAAGCCATCTTCAAGGATCTAATTGTAGCATTGATTCCTGCATCGTCAGAGTCAAAACTAAGAAGTACATTATGTGAGACTCTTTTTATTAATTTAATATGGTATCATGTCAAAGATGTTCCACATGGAGCCACTCATACCGGCACCCCTGCTCTATACAATCATATCACGTCCATATATCATTCCACTACTATTATTTTTTGATTTTGTTTTACATTATTTTTGGCAATGTTCATACAAAACTTTTGATTTATCATATACTGGAGTCTCTGATATGTTTAGATATTTTGGATTGTCGTTGGGATCCAAGACCCTACCAGCAAAAGCCACCAAATTTCAAATATGGTCATATATAGGAAACATCAATCTATTCCTAAAAAAAGAATAATCTTCACCTGTAGAAGTCTTTTTAGCCAAAGATGACTTTATTATATCATTGCTTGAATATCACTTATTTTTCAAAAAATTTACTAACTCATAAAAATTACCAGGAGCATATCATATTTCAAACTTTTCCAAAACATCTTCTGTTAATTGTCTTTGCTCAAAGGCATATTCTTTGACTTTTTGATTGGATTGTAGTTGCTTTTTGAAAAAGTTTTTTGCATGTGTATTTATAGATTTTATTTTTTCTTTTTCGTTGATTTGTTTATCAGAAATTTTATTTTTGGTAATATACTTGTTTATGTCAATGTTTGCATCCTTTGCAAGGATTTTGATTGCATCCCAAAATTCTATTTTTTCTACATCTATAAGGAAAGTAATGGCATTACCTCATGCTCCACAACCGAAACATTTAAATATTTGCTTGTCTGCAGAAACTGTAAAAGAAGGTGTTTTTTCATTATGAAAAGGACAAAGCCCCATAAAATTAGCACCAGACTTTTTTATCTGTACATACCTGGAAACTACATCAACTATATCAACCCCTGCTAAGATATCTTCAGTAAGATTTGACATATTATATTGCAAATTAAAAGTAAATTTATTTTTTGTAGTTTTTGATAAGAAGTTCTGCTAATTTAGCCAAAGCAAAGTCTTTATCAGATAACTTTTCTCATCTGGATACAATTCATTCCATCAAAGCATTAAAATAATCCAAAGAATGTTTTTTGTCTTCAGTTAAAAAAAACTCTACGATCACCCAATACAATTGATATCTATAAGTGTCATACTTTTTATCTTCCAAAAGACTTTTGGCCTTATCAAAGTCAAAATTACTAATATACCATTCAATTTGAGAATAGTTTTTTTGTTGTTGTGTTAAATTTTGATAATGAATATCCTGCAAATCTTGATTTCAATGTTTATATATACTTTCCCAATAAAAGATATTGTTGCTTACACAAAATCTTGGACATCACTGTTTGAGCATAGGACAATTGATACATTTAGGCAATATCAAGTAATGATTTTTAAAAAACTCAGTCTTAAGAATGTTGATCCGCCTGAGTTGTTTGATAGAATAATTTTGGATATCATATTTTCAATCTTCATTTCAATGATTATACAATGTATAACAATTAGTATACTTTCAATTTGGTTGAATTTCATCATTTGGAATGTTGCATCAGTGTATAATTCATCACTTATTTTCAATATCTTTAATAGTATTAGGTTCAAATATACACCATCCAGCTCAACAATCTAAATATATCTGTTTTCACATTTTGTGTAAGTTTTGTACAATATCATCAATTATAGATCACAATTTTTTATATTTTGGCCACAAACCATCATTATCAAAAGCAAATGTCTGTTTTGTCCTTAAATCTGGTAGAATAGAATTCTCTATTCCAATTCTTACAACATTATCAAGATTTGGATATTTTTCAACTATTTCATATATATAACTGTAGTCAACATCTGGATCAAATATATTAAAAGAAAGTCTAATATTAGGATTTTGCAGATCTTGCAAATTTTGCAAAGTATTTTGCCAAAGCTGATCAGTCATTGCAGAATATTTTTTTTGGTAAGGACTGTTAATATTTGTCAAACAAGCCATATGTCAGTCTTCAAAAATAGGTTTTAAAAAGTTTTTAATCTTTTCATCAAAAGTAAAATTTGATAATAGATAAATTTTAAAAGAATCATTGATAGCACTTCTTACAAATTTTTTGAAACTTGGATGCAAGGTAGGCTCTCATCAACTGATACAGATACTTTTTTTGTCTTTTCTTGTTTTGAAAAACTCATTCATCCTACTCAAGTATTTATAAAAATCATCATCTTTCATAAATCCTGATTCTTTTTGGAGTTTGATACTTTGTTGGTGAACTTTATCAAAGCAATAAACACAATTTAATGTGCAAAGTTTAGTAATTTGAAGAACTGACATTTTTGTAGTATTTTTTAATATAAGATATAAATTATTTAGAGGCCACTTTAAAAGTGGTAAATTTGGCCTCTAATTTAATCAAAAGGAAAAGTTGCATATTCTTTGAGTTTAGTTGTTTGTTATATTCCCGTCTTTTTTAGAGGCTTTTCGCAAAGCGAAACATCAAAAAGATTAAAGTTCCATAATATACTCTTTTTTTGCTTCTTTTTGCTAAAAAGAAGATTGTATATGGAAATGAAGACTTTTTAAGCAGGCTTTATTAAATTGTGTTTTAGTACAAAACATAATAACAATTTTTTAAACAAATGCAAAGGATTTGAAAGAAAAATTTCCCAAACAGTTAAAACATAGCCAAAAAATCTTGAAATGAATTTTATTTTTGATATGCAAACATTATAACTATTCAAAACCAAAAACAATTGAAAAAATGACATATTTCATTATAAACAAAGTTAACATATCAAATCAAATTTAATTTAAAAAATAACAAACAATTTCCAAAAAATGTATGCATGACTTCAATCCAGTATTTGGTCTAATAGATTCAAAACAACATTATTAATAATAGCATTTCCAATAGCTTTGTTTGCTGTGATTTATATTGTTTTTTTGATTTTATGATCATTTGATCCATTACAAGATACTATCTTTGCATTTTATATATTATGACCAATACTTATTATATGGTTATTGATTAGCTTTTACTTTCACAAACAAATACTTTTCAAATTTTCTTGAGCTGAAGAGATAACAAGACAATCACACCCTCAAATTTATAATATCGTTGAAGATTTGTGTATTTCAAGAGGACTTCCCACACCCAACATATGAATAATAAAAGATAAATGAATGAATGCTTTTGCTGTAGGTTGGAAACCGGAAAAATCTTGGATAGTTTTTACAAGTTGACTTTTGGATAATTTAAATAAACAAGAAATACAAGCAGTAGCAGCACATGAATTAAGTCATATTATAAACAAAGACAACTTATTGATGACCGTAATAATAATTTTTATTTGAGCAATATCTGCTATTTGATATATTTTGCTTAGAAGTATGCTTTATTCTGGAGGTGGAAGAAGAGACTGAAGAGCTGTTCTTGTTGTTTCTGCTTTGTGAATAGCCCTGATAATATTATGAAGTATAGTATATCCATTAATGAAGTTTACATTATCAAGAAAAAGAGAATACCTTGCTGATGCTGGAGCAGTTGAATTAACAAAAGATAATTATGCAATGATTTCAGCTTTACAAAAAATATCCAAACAGTCACACATAAGATCCTTGGAAGAAGAATCAATAGCAAACATGTGTATAGAAGATCCTTTACAAAAACAAAAGATGTCATCTTTGAGAAAAACTTTTCACAACCTTTTCTCTACTCACCCATCAGTAGAAGACAGGGTTTTAGCTTTGAAAAGTTATTAGTTATCCATTACAAATCAATTAAAATTACACTTGAAAAATTCAAAATATTATTTATCAAAAAATTAATTTTTATCATTATAAAAAGATATATTTTATGAACTTTGAGCAAATAAATTCAAATCTATATGAACAAATCAGTGAGATATTATCACAAGTATATTTATGAAACACCCTATGAGATTATTTGATTGCTTTTATTGTATTTTTATTAATATACTTTTTTGTAAAGATATTTAGATCAATAATAATAAGTAGGTTAGAAAAATTCTCAAGTTCCACTTCTATAGAGTTTGATGAATTTATAGTAGATAATATCAAATCATTACCATCTTATTTCTTTTGGACCTTATATATATACTTTCCACTGAAATATTTAAGTATAAATCCTATTGCTGATAATGCAATCAACATAATATTTTTGATAGTGATACTGCTTCAACTTATTAGAATATGAATAAATTTTATTCAATATTTTTTGAAAACTGCTATACTAACAGATTCAGAAGATGAAGATAATTTAACTACATATAATTTACTTGTATTGATATCAAAAATAGTAATATGGGCTACAGCTGTATTGTTTTTTTTGATGAATTTGTGATTTGAAATAACTCCCCTATTAGCAAGTTTATGAATATGAGGTGTTGCCGTAGCATTTGCTCTGCAAAACATACTGCAAGACATATTCTCATCAATATCAATATACTTGGACAAACCTTTCAAAATATGAGATTTTATATCAGTAGCTGGCGAATTTGGTACTGTCAAAAAGATATGAATCAAAACCACTAGAATCAAGACATTACAATGACAACAACTGGTTGTTTCAAACAAAGAAATGACTGATGCAAAGATAAACAACTACGGTATTATGAACAATAGAAGGATAGTTTTGAAAATATGAGTAACATATGAAACAGAACTTGAAAAACTCAAAAAAATACCTGAAATGATTAGAAATATTTTTGAAAAACAAGAAATCTCTGATAACACCAATCTTTTGAGAGTTCACTTCCATGAGTTTTGAGATTATAGTTTAAACTATGAAATAGTATACAACATTTTAACATCAGATTATAATGTTTATATGGATATACAAGAAATTATAAATTTTGCATTGATAGAAGAATTCCAAAAAGAATGAATACAATTTGCATATCCAACTTACAAAATAGTAAATAATGACAAATAATATTTGAATTTTAAAAAAGTAATGAAATCTTTATATGAAAAAAGAGCAAATATTTGAAACTGCTGAAAAACGATTTTTTGCAAAAAGATATACAGATGTAAAACTTGATAACATTGCAAACAGTTTGAATATAAGAAAACCTAGTCTGTATTATTATTTTACTGATAAAAAGGACTTATTTTTGCAAACCTTGAAATATTCAATGAACAAGTATATCCGTGCTTTACAAGGAATAATACAAGAAGATGACTTAGATAAATTTTTGGAATGGTATCTTGCATTTCCAGCTAACAACAAAAATTTATTTGCCATAGCTTATCAAAAATGACATTGCACAGACGAAGAAATAAGTTACTCAATATATAAATGAAAGCAAAAAGTGGATGAAATTATTGATGCTTTTTTATCAAAATATGAAAGCACAAAAATCAAAAGATATTTAATCAAAAATCTCTTGGAAAAACTAACCAGAGACAACTGCACTGAAAAATACTGCCTCAAATACAAGTTGGAAGAGATTGTGCCACATATCAAACATTTCATACAAAAATAACATTTAAAAGGAAATTAAACAACTAAAATGATAGAAAGAATCAAAAGACTTTTTTCAAAGGAAAATTTTTGGCCCATATTTTCAGGTTTTATATGATTTTTCAGTTTTGTAATACTTTGATTCATTATAATACTTTCAAATAAAACTCATGTTAACAAAACACCACAACCAAATGAATCAATCACACAAACATCAATTGAGCAACATAATAATAAAGAAGATCAAGAAGAAGTTAATGAATGCGAGCCAAATGCTCAAGTATGACAAAAATGTGGCTGATGAACAGTTTTTTATGTATGAAACAATCTATGATCATGAAATCAAAATATTTTGGTTGCTCCGGATTTTGATGAATCAGAAAGAAAGTTTTGGGCATTAGATATGGGTAATCTAACTTGAGCGAATGATTATAATTATTGATACAACAACACCAGGTTTTTGGCACAGAAATGATCGCAAGCTGCTACAGCGTGTTGGGAAAAGGAAAGTTATGGATTCAATGACTGGTATCTACCAGCTAGAAATGAACTATACCAGATATGGTTGACAAGCTGACACTGAGGGAACGACATTATCTGAAATTTTACCGATTACAGATACTGGTCTAGTACACAAGCTGATAAAGAAAACGCATATTCTATGTACTTTTCCTATGCAAACATCAATAGATTTAACAAAAGAGCAAGAGCTCACATTCGTTGCATCAGACAAGCAAATTAGAAAATTTTTAAAAACTATAAATTTGTTCCTTAATTCAAGGCTGAAACTTCCATTTAATTTAAATAATATTTTTAAAAAATGCAAAAAATTGCTGAATGATTATTTGTACTCAGATTTGAAAATTTCTGAAGTTTGGTATATGTGTACCCTTTTGAAAAGATTATAATAGATACATCCTCCCCTGCAAACAAAGAACAATTAACTTTGAGCTTCAAAAAGCTTTCCTTGGAAATAGAAGATATAAATTATGTTTTTTTGACTCATTCGCATTTTGATCATATATGAAATTCTTATCTTTTCAAAGAAAGCACTATAATTACATCTACAAGAACCGTTGATATTATGAAAGAAAAACAAGACAAGTATATGTTATTTCATAAATTTTGAGAAAATGTTCCTGATTTTACAGATTTAAACTTCCAAAATGCGTGAACTGAAAGGTTCGAAATTTATGAAACTCCAGGACATATGGAATGAAGTATATGTATATATGACAATAAATTAAAAATACTTTTCAGTGGAGATACGATATTTAGCAAGGATGTTTTACCAAAACTTGATCTACCATGATCCAACGAAAAAGCATTAAAAGAAAGTTATCAAAAATTATATGAAAAAAACCTAAATGTTGATTTATTGTGTCCATGACACATGCACATAACTAGGATGACAGATTTTAACTCATACATACAAAATTTAGAAAACAAACTAAATCACATTTAACTTTTTATTTTTGTAATCAAAGTATATATGAAAAATGTTGTAACAATATGATGATGAACATGAACTTACAATCTACTAACATGAATCAAAAATATACCCAACACAAAAATATCCTGCATAGTAAGTATGTCCGACGACTGAGGAAGTACTTGAAAGATAAGAGATGAATACTGAGTTTTGCCGCCAGGTGATATTAGAAGAGCTATAGTAGCATTAAGTGATAACGAAAAAACAAAAATTCTTAGAAAAATATTTAATCATAGATTTAAATGAGGAAGTTTTGATTGACATAATTTGTGAAATCTAATAATGATGGCTTTGGAACAAATGAACAATGATTTTGGTAAAAGTATAGATTCAATAGAAGAACTTTTTGATATAAAATGAAAAGTTTATCCTGCTACTTTTGAAAAAACAAGATTAGTAGCACAATTAGAAAATTTAGAATGGATAATATGAGAAACCAATATAGATATCCCCAAACATGATCCAAACCTACAAATCAAAAAATTACATGTAGTAAAAGAAGAGTACATACCTGTACTAGAAAAAATAAACACTGATAAATGAATCTCTTATCATATCACCCAGAGTGTATACGAAAAATTTATAGAAGATAAACCAAAAGAAAATAACAGAATTTCCAAAATAATACAAGATGCAGATTACATAATATTTGCTCCCTGAGATTTGTACACTTCTATACTACCAAACATTTTGGTTGGGAATATAACTGATTATATACTATCATCTAATGCAGAAAAAATATTTTTTGTAAATTTATTCAACAAATATTGAGAAACTACAAATTTTAACTTATCAAACTTTTTATCAGTTTTTGAAGAATATTTTGGAAAAGACATTTTTGACAAAATTTTGATGCAAGATTGGGAAAATCACCCTATCAAAGAAGAAATTTTAGACAAATACTTACAAGAAAACAAAACCTTGGTAAAACAAGATATCCAAGATAGTAGAATAATAAAAGCAGACTTTATTAAGCAAAAAGATATGGCAAGACACGACAGCAGCAAAATGAAAGATACAATTCAGACACTGCTTAACACCTAAAAATTATAATTTTTTAAATCTCTTTCAGCTTGTCTTTTGATGTCTCTTTCTTTTAGAACTTGTTTTTTCTCTACTTTTTTCCTTAACTTTCCAAGTCATATTTCAATTTTTATCAATCTTTTCTTATTTTCATATATTTTCAAAGGTATCATTACCAATCAGGTCTTGTGAGTCCTTTCAGCTAATTTTTGAATTTGCTTTCTATGTAATAATAGTTTCCTTGATCTTTTTTGCTTGTACCAAGGGACCATTTTGGGATCAGTTTTGTTGTACAAAGGAACATTCATATTGGTTATATAAACTTGTTTATCATTATATATTTTTACTATTGCTTCTTTTAAGTTGATGTTTCAAGTTTTTATGGCTTTGACTTCAAATCAGCACAAAACTATTCAGGCTTCATAAGTTTCCTGAATGTCGTAATTCAAAAATGCGTATTTATTTTTGGTTATAATTTTCATAATGTAATTAACCTGATCAAAAAAATTAAATTACCATTTCTTTTATTCAGAAAAATTTGATAACCTCTTATAAGTTTGAAAGTATTTTTCTGCATTTTCATATTCACCAAGTAATTCATAGATTTCAGCTCTATACTTGTAAGGAAGTGGATTCCCAAAATCCTGCACAGATGCTTGTCTAAAATCATCTAGAGCTTTACTAAATTCTCCTATTTCTTTGAAAACAATCCCTCTTTTTAAATAAGCCTCACTTAAATAAGGAAAATCTGTTCCCAAAATTGGTCCATTTTTTTCTTTTTCTATGACAATAGTAAAATTCTGTATTACTTTTTCCGAGTCTTCCTTCTCTTTTAAGATGTTTGCAGCTTTATAATAATATACACTATTATTAGGATTTATATCAATAGCCTTATTATATAAACTTAAAGCCTTAGCAATTTTTTTTCCTTCCAAAAGCGAAGCTTTATTACTATATGTAATACAAATATGAGGATTTAATTCAATCGCCTTTCCATACATGTTTATAGCTTTTGCATCTTTATCAGCACGTGCAAAAGCATTGCCAGCTGCTTGATAACTAAATGCTTGAGTTTGTTTCTTATTTAAACTATCCATATAATTATTTTCTTTTCCTCCAAGATTTAATTCTGATATATCATATCTTTCAACATATTTTTCATCGGTTATTGTCTTTGATAACATAGTTTCCCAGTTAATATTTCTCTCTTTAATGTTTCAATTTTTATCAGTTTCATAGTTAGAATTTTCCTTGGTTTCATCCCACCTGACAAACATATGAGAGGGAACATATACTGCACGCATTGGCAAATTCATTTCTTCAGCTATTGCAAGATAAATAAACGAATAACGATCACAATCAAGTCTCTTTTCTACCAAACCCTGACCTAACAGGCTTCCTCACTCATTTTCAAATCATTTTTCTTTTAATATGGAATCAACAGTTTCAAATATATGTTCTATTTCTTCTTCAGAATAACTGGGTTTGTATTGAATTTTATTTTTTGCTTCCTTGATTATTTCATCTAATATTTTATAAGCTTCTTGGGGGGTTCAAGATTTTTTTTCAATATCAAGTCTGTCGTGAGCAATAGTATCATATTTTCTTTTATAATAAAAATCTTTCCCATTGTTTTTTATTTCTTTTCAAAAAGCAAGCTGATTTCTATTGTAGTTTAATGTTTTTTCACTTTTTTTTGTTTCTGACTCTAAGTAAAAAAATGAATTATTCGCTGCTCAAAAATTATTTTGTTCTTTATTGTAAATTTCAGAAGATATCGGTAAATTGCCCGAAGAAGAAAAAAAGAAGTTTTTAAAAGATGTTTTTGATAATCAAACATCTCATGCTAATAAAAAAACAGTCAAACCAAAAGTAAGTGAAATATTTTTAGGAGTTATATTTTTATACTTTTCAAGGATTTGTATTAACTTAGAAGGGAAACAATTTCTTAATTGACCAAAAGTGTTTACCAACTGATTTTTTATTGACAAAGTGTTTTTAAAATTTTGATGTTTCTTACTCAAGAAATCGGCTTGCTCTTTAGTTTTCTCTTTCATTTACAAAAATTATTATTTTTAAAAATAATTTGAAACTACTTTTAACTAAAATTTTTATTATTTCAACACATTTTTATTGACAAGTAATCCAAATTTTTGATTAACTTTTGATTGACAAAAAAAAATAAATATTTATAAGCTTAACATAAAAAACTATTAGGAGGTGTTTTATGAACAAGAAATTTTTTCTTATAATTCTTATTGTTTGTTTTTCCCTTATAATATATGCTTGCTATCAAGAAGGAGGAGATGATGATACTGAACTAAACATAACAGTATACAACGGAAATCTGAAAATAGAAGATTCAATCTTTGATGAAGAATTATTCCAACATGTTGACCTATTAATAATGGAATATGACAAAAATAATCAAAATTTAAACTTTAGGATTCACGACCTCGGAATTGATTATAAATACATAAGTATGTTATTATATAAGGGAAAAGCATATGTTATAATGAAAAAAGAAGTTTGGAGTGTCGCAGAAATAAGTCAGTACAAAGACATAAAGGAAGGAGAATACACACATAAAGAAATAAAAAAACTTCTTGAAGACATGTTGAATAATTGAGAACGAAAGAATAAATTGGGAAATTTAAGAAAAGATTAACAGAATTAATAGCTCCTTAAGGTGTTCGGAATTTCCGGGCACCTTTTTCAACATTACAAATTAATTTCTAATTGAAAAATAATAATAAATATTTATAACTTATTTACAAATCAATAGATAAAAACTATTAATAAGGAGGTTTTATGCTAAGGAAAGTCTTTTTAATATTTTTGTTGGTAGTCTTTGTTATTCCTACATTAACTTCTGTAGCTTCAGAAGACAGCACTAATGAAGCAATAAGGGCAGTAGAGACATTCAATGAAGAGTACCAACAAGATGGCAATTTGATTGAAGTCGCTGAGGTTCTTTCTCTCGAATTAAAAGGAGGACTGCCTTCTGAAGTATGGGCTAAAGAAGAAGCAGACAAGTTAGCTGATTTTGATTACAATAGAAATGGAGAAATAGTGGAGCACAAAATCGATCAGGAGGGAGAAGAAGGAAAAGTTTATGTAGATTCTAAAATAACTACAACTGAAAATGGTAGGGTCAAAAAGGTAAAACTGGAAGAAGTACACACTTTGGAGTTTATAGACAATGAATGGAAAATAATTTGGATGGGTATAGAAGATTATAAGATAATAGAATAAACCTCTTTATAAGGTGTTCGGAATCTCCGGACACCTTTTCTTAATAAATTTAATTAACTTTATTGTTGCATATATATTTTTTTTTTGTATAATCTAACTAATATAACACACTAAAAAATAGTAAATTTGTCATCAAACTATATTTAAACAAAAATAAAAACAATGACAGAAATAAACTGATACCAAAAAGTTATGCTGTCCTTTAAAAGATCTTTGGAAAATAAGATCCGATCGATTTTTGTTTTAGAAGAAAAAGAAAAACAAGAACTTATAGATTTAGTAAATTTAGTGGAAGATGTAGATTATTTATATCAAATAGATGAAAAAATCAATGATATATTAAAGAAAACCTGCATCCTAGCCTGCAATTTGATAGACAAATTTGATGAAAAAAAACTAGAAGAATTCAAGGAAAACATAATAAAAGACTTGGTTAATTTATCACAAACACAACAAAAAGACCTAATAGACCAAATATGAATTGATTTAGAAAAGCACATTAATATTTAGATGTAATAAACTAAACAACAAAAAAATGACAGAAAAATTAGAACGCTGAGAACAAGTAGAATTTGAACTAGAAACTAAAGAATGAATTTCTGAAACAACCTCAGAGATGATTGAAGATCCGCAAAATCGTTTTGAAAATGCTGGTGAGTTTTTATCAGAAGAAATTGATACAAATAATGAAGCAGTCAATCAAATCAGACAAGATGTATATGAATTAAAAAAACAAATAAAGGTAGACTTATGATTATAGTAAATTTCTTGGTGAAATATTAATTTTAATAAAAAAATACTTTATGACAAAAGTGTTTTGACTTTTTTGATAGCAATATCCTGATCTATAAAATAAGGAGAAGTTGCTATAGTTATCAAGTCAATTTGTTTAATTAATTTTTGGACTAAAATATCTTTTTCAAGATCATTTATCATATCAGGATGCCAAAAATCCATATCAATGTTTAATATTGTATTTGTTGGGTCAAATTCATTGTTTGATATTTGTGACAGTTTATCTTGGGTCCTGATTTGAATTATGTCATTGACAATTCAACAACGGTGAGCTGCAAAAAGATAATTTCACACATTTAATTCATAATTAGTATATTCAAAGACATTTTCCAAATTAAACACTGACTGGAAATCAGAACAAGGTTTCATGTCACTGTGTTGGTCTATATGCAAAACTGTAATATCCTTATTTATTTTTCATCTGCTAATTTCCAAATACCAAAAAAACAATGCATGATTATGATTATCTATTATATATATTGTTTTTGTCTTGTATTTTATTTTTACAAAATTTTTTAGACCAATATAATTTACCAACTCACCATCATTTCAAACAAATTGTAAAACAGGATTATTTCATATTTTAATATCATTTATATCTCACTGAATTAACTTAGGAACATAAATAGCAGGATTAATATTTTTCATAAGTCTTTTATTATAATCAAAAGAGTTATTTCAGTTGTTACCTTTTAACCAAAAGGAATCTTGATATAACATTGCTCAAATCAATAAAAAAGTAAACTATTCAATAAAAATAATGTAGTTTATAAAAATATCAACATTAAATTTAATAAGAAAACCCTTGGCAAGAAATACTCACCAAGGGTATGTGTATTGTTAATTATCTAAATCAATGAATTCAACATCATTAAAAACAAGATCTTCATTGACTAAAGAATAATTAGAATTGAACCATCCTTGCCCCATAATCCATCCCAGAGAGAAATACATAAAGGCCTTTGTCTGAGGGTCCAATTTACCTCTTAAGTCATTTTCGTAAATTTCTATAACATCCTTAGAAATCTTCAAGTATTTTTTGTTATTACTAAAGATGCCCTTAAAGGATGATAAGACACTAGATAGATGACTATCCCTTGGGAAGGGATAAGAATCCAAAGAAAAAGTAAGAAGTCCAAGACATTCCGGTTTCTTCCCAGGATATTCCTGAAAATTTTTCAAATGATAAAATAGGCCAGACCAGGAATCATCATCTTCAGGAATGATAGCTCCTCTCTTATTGAGTTCCAAAACGAACCATTTAATACAGTCTCCAAGTGACAAATCCGACATAAATGACCTCCTGTTGAGATTTAGTTAGTTAATGAACAAACACATAAAATATTAATAACAAAAAAGCTTTCAAAGTCAAGTCGATTTTATCTTATCAGTAAGATATTTTAAAAAATACTTTCAAAATTCATTTAAATTCATAATTTATAAGCAAATTTTTGATACATTTTTGTAATATTATCCATACTTTTCAAATCAACTCATTCAAAAAATTTCTGAACAGATATAGATTGTATTTGGTAGTTGTTTGATAAAACTCTTTTCACAGAGTCAGCATAAAATGATACAAAATCAAATCATTTAACAATCCTATATCAGACTTTTCATTTTACTCATTGAATTTGCACCACAAAAACATTACCAGGACTAGTTTCCTTCAATCAAATTAAATGACCTAATTTTCAGCTATAAAAAAGAGCAATTCATAGATCTCAAGCAAATTCAAGTCTTCCTGTGTCAATATCAGTGTTTGACAATATTTTGACAACTTGCAATTTTTGATCTTTTATTAAATTATTATTTTTAATATATTCTGAAGTGTCTGGTAAATTAGAAGAAGACAAAGCATCATCTAGATTTTTCTGCATATTTCAATATAATATTAAAGCTAAAAACAAAACATTTATAATAATTTTTATCCCTATGTCAATAAATTTGTGAAATATAGGATATAGTTTGTAAAAATTGTTGAATTTTTAACAAAAATCATTATAAGTTGATTACTCTGTTTTTAACTATTTTTGTAATATGGCGACTGTAGCTCAACTGGCAGAGCACTGGGTTGTGGTCCTAGTTGTTGCGGGTTCAAGTCCCGTCAGTCGCCCCATT
>CAYMVT010000010.1:0-19320 GCA_964394325.1 uncultured Candidatus Peribacteria bacterium
TTAGAGCGCACCTCTGATAAGGGTGAGGTCGACAGTTCAAATCTGTCTCTGCCCATGTTAGATGTTTTTTAAAAAAACTCTTGAAAAATGATTTAAGATTTTTATACTGTACAAGCTTTTTTTATATTTGTAAAAATAAATAATTATGTCAGACAAAAAACCACATGTTAATGTATGAACAATATGACATGTAGATCATGGTAAGACTACACTTAGTTCAGCAATTGTGCAGGTTTTGGCTACAAAGGGTTATGCTAAAGCTCTGCAATTTGCTGATATAGATAAGGCTCCTGAAGAAAAAGACAGGGGTATTACAATTAATACTGCTCATTTGGAATATGAGACAGATAATAGGCATTATGCTCATATAGATTGTCCAGGGCATGCTGATTATGTAAAAAACATGATAGTATGAGCAGCTCAAATGGATGGTGCTATATTGGTTGTTTCTGCTCCTGATGGTCCTATGCCACAGACAAGGGAACACATACTTTTAGCTAAACAAGTAAATGTGCCTTCTATCGTTGTTTTCTTGAATAAAGTTGATATGGTAGATGATGAAGATATGTTGGAGTTGGTAGAAGAGGAGATAAGAGATCTTTTGAGTCAATATGATTTTGATTGAGATAACACTCCTATTATAAAAGGTTCTGCTCTTAAGGCTGGTGAGAATCCTTCTGATGAGGGTTGAGCTGCTAAACCTGTTTGGGATGTTGTTGCTGCTATGGATGAATATATTCCTGTTCCTGAAAGGGATAATAACAAACCATTTTTGATGCCTGTTGAGGATGTTTTTTCCATTAAAGGAAGAGGTACAGTTGTAACTGGTAGGATCGAAAGAGGTGTTATCAAGCTAAATACAGAAGTAGAGATAGTTGGTTTTTCAGAGGAAAAGAAAAAAACTACTATTACTTGAATTGAAATGTTTCATAAACAGCACGAAGAAGCTGAGGCATGAATGAACGTTGGTCTTTTGCTTAGAGGTATACAAAAAGATGAAGTTGAAAGATGACAGGTTCTAGCCATACCAGGCTCGATAAAATCTCATACAAAATTTGAGGCGGAAGTTTATGTTTTGAAAAAAGACGAATGAGGAAGACACACTCCATTTATGGCTGGTTATAAACCTCAATTCTACTTGAGGACAACTGATGTAACTGGTGCAGTGACATTGCCAGAAGGTACAGAGATGATTATGCCTGGTGATAATGCAAAGATAAATGTTGAGTTGATTTATCCTGTAGCTATAGAAGAGTGATTAAGGTTTGCTATTAGAGAGTGAAGTAAAACAGTTTGAGCAGGTGTTGTTACAAAAATACATGAATAATATATTTTGTTGATAAATTTGTATTATTATGCATAAAGTATTTAAGGAGCTTTTGCTCCTTTTTTGGCTGAATATATATTTAGTGTTTGTTGAAAAATATATAAAATGCATAATTAAATTATTGGGAAAGTGTATTATTTTAAAAACATACTTGTTTGCAGTTCTTTGGTTTTTTTGGTGACTGCTTTCAATAGTCTTTATTGTTTAAAAATTAAGGTGTCATAATATTGTCTTTTTTGTTTTTTTCTAAAAAAGGCGAAAAAAATGATGTGTGGAAATGAAAAATTTTAAGCAGTTTATATTTATCCTTTTTAATTAGGTTTACAAAAAATAATGATAAAGTCAAAAGTAGAAGATTCTAAAAACAAACAGCTTCCTAAGTTGAGAATAAAGCTAAAAAGCTATGATGTTAAAGCTTTGGAGTGAGCTGCTTGAAAAATTATAGGTCTTTTAAATAAATCTTGAGCAGAATTAAAAGGGCCTATACCTTTGCCAAAAAAGGTTAAAAAATATACTGTATTAAAGGCTCATTTTGTATATAAAGACTCAAGAGAGCAATTTGAAAGAACTACTTATTCAAGAGTTATAGATGTAACTTCTACAGGTTCCAAGACTGTTGAGTATTTACAAAATTTAGTTATACCTGTTTGAGTTTCAGTAGACGTAAGGGTTTACTAGTTTTTTGATATTATTTAATACTTTAATATTGGTTGATATAAAGATGCTAACTAAATGATGATTGCTTTTTAAAAAACAAGAGATGACAAAGCTGTGGATTGATTGAAAATATGAACCTGTGACTTTGCTTAAGCTAGTTCCACAAGAAATTATTAATTATAAAACAGAAGTTAGAGATTGATATGATGCTATAGTTGTTGGTGTAGAAAAAAAGCAATTAGATAAAGACAAATGACAAAAAATTAAGTACAAAAAAATTACTGAGTTTAAGGTAGATTCTTCTTTGTTTGAAAACTTTGAATTGTGAAAGGTTTTAGATACAAGCTTGATAGATTGAGTTAATTCTGTTTGTATTAAATGAACAACTAAGTGAAAATGATTTCAGGGTACTGTTAAAAGATACTGATTTGCTACCTGACCAAAGACTCATGGATCTCATTTTCACAGAAAACCAGGTTCAATATGATCTATGAAACCAAGGAGAGTTATTAAATGAAAAAAAATGCCTTGAAATATGTGAAATGTAAGTGCTTTTTTGAAAAATGTTAATATTGTAGATAAAATTGATCTTGATGATGAATCTTTGGTGGCAGTAAAATGATCTATTCCTTGATTTTATTGAAGTTTGGTAAAAATGGAGATAAGATAGTAGTAATGATCTTGTTTTTATTTGTAAAAAATTATTTATAAACTTATCAAGTTTAAAAAATGTCTTATACAGTTGATGTAGTTAATGTGAGTTGAAAGAAGTTAAAAAATAGACAGCTTTCTGAAAAGGTTTTTAATGATGAAAATGTTCAAAAATCTTTGATACATGATTTTGTTGTATTACAGCTTTCTAATGCAAGAAACAATATAGCACATGTAAAAACCAGATGAGAGGTAAAAGCTTCTTGAAGAAAACTTTTTAGACAAAAAGGGACAGGAAGAGCTAGAGCTGGTGATGCAGCTTCTCCTATCAGGAGAGGATGATGACAGTCTTTTGGTCCAAGGAAAAATACTAATTTTGTCAAAAAAATGAATAAAAAAGCTAGGAAAAAAGCTTTGGCTGGTGCTCTTACAATAAAGGCAAAAGAATGACATATAATATGTCTTAATAAATTCCCATATGATGATATCAAAACAAAGAATGCTTTTAGCGTTCTTAAAAATAACAACTTAGAAAAAGAAAAATTGCTTTTGGTGGTTTGAAGGTGAGATGATATTATTAGTATGTCTTTTAGAAACATTCCAAATGTAAAATATATATTAAGTGATTATTTAAATCCTTATGATTTACTTACTCATACAAAAGTTTTGTTTCTTTCGTCTTCTTTGGATGATTTGGAAAACAGTTTTGAATAATATTTATTAATGTAAAATTTTTTATAAAATGACTTTTAAAGAGACTTTACAAAAAAGAGCTAAAAAATCTAATTCTGTTAAAATCTTAAACAAGATTTCTTTTTATGATATTATATTGAAACCAATAACAACAGAAAAATCATATAAGCAAAATGAAAAGCTTAATAAATATTATTTTAAAATTCATAAGGATGCTAATAAAAATGATGTTAAATATGCAATAGAAAAAATATATTGAGTTAAGCCTAAAGCTATTAATTTGATCAATGTTCCTTACAAGTGAAGAGCAAGAAGGTCATTGGTAAGAAGAGCATACAAAAAAGCAATTGTAACTCTAAAGCAGTGAGATAAGATAGATATTATAAAATAGATTTATATATAATTAATTTTTGATAAAATGTGATTAAAAACATACAAACCCTATACTCCTTCAAGAAGATTTATGACTGGTTATGATTTTTCGAATATAACAGCCAAAAAACCCCATAAGAGGTTAGTTCGTTCCAAAAAACAAAAATCCTGAAAAAATCAATATTGAAGGACAACAATTAGGTTTAGATGATGATGACACAAAAAACTTTATAGAATAATTGATTTTAGGTGATACGATAAACTTGATATACCTGGAAAGGTTGCAAGCATAGAATATGATCCTAATAGAAAGGCAAGAATAGCCCTTGTAGTATATGCAGACTGAGAAAAAAGGTATAACATAGCTTGGAAATGAGCTAATGTTTGAGATAGGGTTCTTGTATCAAATAATGAAGAATATGAAAAGTGATTTAGGAAACAACTAAAGGATATACCTGACTGATTTAATGTGTTTAATGTTGAAGTAACACCTTTTACAAATTGAAAGCTTGTAAGATCTGCTTGAAATTATGCTACATTAATGGGTAGAGACGAGCAACAAAAAATTGTATTTATTAAAATTGCATCTTGAGAAGTTAGGAAATTTGATGAAAAGTGCTGGGCAACAATTTGAGTTGTATCAAATGAAGAGCACAAAAATATGGTTCTTTGAAAAGCTTGAAGGAGTAGGTGGCTGTGAAGAAGGCCACGTGTAAGGTGAAAAGCTATGAATCCTGTAGATCATGCTCATGGTGGTTGAGAAGGAAGAACTTGAATATCTCTTGTTTATCCTAAGTCTTTCAGTGGAAAGCCTGTTCCTCCTGGTAAAAAAACTAGGAAAAAGAAAAAATGGTCAGATAAGTTTATTGTTTCTAGAAGAACAAAAAATTAAAAAGGAAATGTATGATTTAAAAAATTAAATTTAAGCTAATGACTAGATCGTTAAAAAAGTGATTTTATATAAATCCCAAGACACTGAGTAAAGTAGAAAAGATGAAGCAAACATGAGACAAAAAAGTCTTAAAAATTTGGGATAGAGCCTGTCAAATAAGTCCTGAGATGGTCTGATTTACATTTGCTGTTCATAATTGAAAGCAGTTTGTAAGTGTTTATGTAACAGAAGAAATGATTTGACATAGGTTCTGAGAGTTTGCACTTACAAGGACTTTTAGATGACATCCTTTTTAAAAGTTATTAAATAATGTGTGTTTTTTAGTATTTTAATTTAGCCAAAATGGAAAAGAGTTTGACCTCTACTTTGAAATATGCGCTTACTTCAGAAAAAAAATTAAATATAGTGGCAAAAATCATTAAAAATAAGGACATAAAAAAAGCAAGAAATTTGCTGGAAAATATGCCTAACAAATCATCTAAAATTTTGTTGAGAGTTTTGAATTCTGCTGTTGCTAATTCAAAAAGATCTAAATGATTAAGTGAAGATGATTTTTATGTCCAAAGAGTTGATATTGGTAAATGAATAAAATTAAGAAGAATAAAGTTTGCTTCAAGATCAAGAGTAAACCCATATGTAAAACATAGAGCTTTTGTTAGAGTTGTTTTGGGGGTAAAAGAATAAGTATTTAGTGTTCACTGAAAGTATATCAAATCTTGTTTGCAGAAATAGGTAGTGTACACTAAATGATAAAATATAAAGGTTCTTTTAACATATTCTTTGTTTTCTTTTTTTGAGAAAGAAGATTGTATAGGAATTAGGACTTTTATAACAGATACTATTTAAATGTTTAAATAAACCGTTTAATTATGTGACAGAAAATTGATCCAAGATGATTTAGAGTGTGAATTACCAAGCCGTGGCTTAATGAGTGGATTGCGAAGACCAAATCTCAGAGTGCTGATTTTTTTGTGGAAGATGTAAAAATAAATAAATTTGTTGATAATTATTTTAAGAGAGCAGGAATTTGAAAGGTAGTTATCAGAAAGACAGATAGAGATTGAGAGGTGATAATTTTTACTTCTAAACCAGCTGTAGTAATATGAAAGCAATGAGCAAATTTAGAAAAATTTCAGCAAGCTCTCAAAAAGAAGTTTAATAAGGACTTCAAAGTAAATGTAAAAGAAATTAAAAATCCTGAGCTGTCAGCAAAAATAGTATCAGAACTTGCATCAGAACAAATAGAAAAAAGGATGCCATTTAGAAGAGTTGGTAAATCAATTGTACAAAAGGTAATGGATAAAGGTGCTTTGTGAGTTAAATTTTACATTGCTTGAAGATTGGGTTGATCTGATATTGCAAGATCAGAAAGTTTAATAAAATGAAGAGTGCCACTACAAACATTAAAAGCTGATATTGATTATCATTATACAACTGCTGTTACGAAATATTGAGTTTTGTGAATAAAAATATGGATTTATAAATGAGATATTTATAACAAAACAAATACAAGCAATCAATTTGCATTTGCTAAACAAAGTTAAAAAATTTATATGCTTATATATTTGAAAAAATGTCTTTATTGTTTCCAAAAAAATGGAAGTATAGAAAACAACATAGGTGAAGGATAAAATGAGTGTCTAGTAGATGAAATTATGTTTCATTTTGAGATTTTGGAATGAAAGCTACAACTAATGATTATATTACTACAAGACAGATAGAAGCTGCAAGAAAGGTTATAGTTAGGTATACTAGGAAGGTTTGAAAAATATGGATAAGGGTTTTCCCAGATATTCCTTATACAAGTAAATGACTTGAAATGCCTATGGATAAAGGTAAGTGAGATGTAGATACTTATAGAGCAAGAGTTAAAAGATGAAGAATTATTTTTGAAATTAACTGAGTAAATAAGAAGATTGCAAAAGAGGCTTTTAAACAAGCTTCATATAAACTTCCTTTGTCTACAAGAACTGTAGAAAAATGAGAAGTAAGATAAAAAGCATTGGTTTTAAATTTTAAATTAATATCATTTTAAAGATGAAAAAATTGAAAATGTCTGATCTTAAGCAAAAAAATGTAAAGGAGTTAGTAAAGCTTAAAAAATCTTTGAAACAAGAATTGTTTAATTTGAGAATGAAAAACTCTTCAGGATGATTGAAACAAACACACACTATAGTCTTTACAAAAAGAGATGTTGCCAGGGTGAATACTGCTTTAACTCATAAATTGAAATTACAAAAATGACAATGATAAAAGGTAAGAACATAAAAGAATTTGTCTGAAGAGTTGTTTCTGATAAAATGAACAAGTCTATTGTTGTTGAAGTAGAAAATGTCAAAATCCACCCTTTATACAAAAAAAGGTTTGTTTCCAAAAAGAAGTTTTATGCTCATGATGTTGAAAATAAAGCTGCGCAATGAAGTCTTGTAAAGATAAGAGAAACAAGACCTTTGAGTAAACTTAAAAGATGGGAATTAGTTGATGTTTTGGAAGAGCCTAAATAATATTAGTATTTTAAAGGCTAATTGTTTCTATTTGTGATTTATAATTTATGTTAAACTGACTATTTTTTATCAAGATTGTTGTATTTTAATTTAAATATAGATTATGATTTAATAAGAAAAGTTTATTTTAAATAATATATGTAATTAAAAATGATACAAAACGAGTCAAAAGTTAAAATAATTGATAATACTTGAGCAAAAACAGGTAAGGTTGTAAGAGTTTTGAAATGATCTTTTTCTAACTTTGCAAAAATAGGAGATAAAGTTGTCATATCAATCAAATCTGCTACCCCAGGTGGTCAAGTGAACAAAGGTGATGT
Source organism: uncultured Candidatus Peribacteria bacterium (assembly GCA_964394325.1). Taxonomy (GTDB): domain Bacteria; phylum Patescibacteriota; class Gracilibacteria; order Absconditabacterales; family Absconditicoccaceae; genus CAYMVT01. Next base: position 7,417 of record CAYMVT010000010.1, read on the forward strand.
AAATCGGGCAGTGGTGGTAAGAACTAGGAAAGAAACAAAAAGACCAGATGGTAGTTATATAAGGTTTGAAGATAATGCTGTGGCTTTGATTGATAAGTGATGAGCACCTAGAGGTAAAAGAATATTTTGACCTGTTGCAAAAGAACTTAGAACAAAGTGATTCAAAGCAGTTGCAAATATTGCTGAAGAAGTGATATAATAATTTAGAATTGTTTCTGCAATGCTACCTTATATTTATATATTAAATATGAAAGATGAAAAGTATAAAAGCTTGAGATAAGGTGAAGGTAATAACATGATCTTATAAATGAACTGTTTCAAATGTAGAAAAAGTTCAATGAGATAAAGTTTTTGTTACATGAGTTAATGTAAGAAAAAAAGCTATAAAAAAACAGTGATTTATGGATAAAACTTTGCCTATACATATATCAAATGTTATGATTTATTCAGACTCTGCTGATTCAGCTGTTAGGGTTTGATTTAGGTACAATGATAATTGAAAGAAGGTTAGGTTTTGTAAAAAGACCTGAAAAGAAATATAATTTAGTCATTTAAAAGAACTTTACAAATGAGTCTTTATAACAAATTCAAAGAAACTGGCATATATGATTTACAAAAACAGTTATGAGTCAAAAATATTTTTCAGGTACCGAAGATAGAAAAGGTTGTTGTTTCAATGTGAATATGATCTTTGGCTACAAGAAAAGCTGTAAAAGATTTTTCAGATTTGATTTCAAACATGGAAAAAATTACCTGACAAAAACCAATGATTGTAACTGCAAAAAAATCAGTTTCGAACTTTAAACTTAGAGAAGGAATGCCTGTTATGTTAAAAACAACACTTAGAAGAAAAAAAGCTTATGATTTTATAGAAAGGTTAAATAAACTTGTTTTGCCAAGGGTTAGAGATTTTGATGGTCTTACTCCTAAAAAGTTTGACTCGCTAGGTAATTATAACATTTGATTTAAGCTTCAAAATGTGTTTCCTGAGTTGTCGCCTGATGAAATAATTACTCCATATTGAATTCAAATAACAATAGTAACTTCTACATCTGATAATGAGCAAGCAAAAGCTTTACTTCAGTCATTGTGATTGATATTTAAATAAACTTAGTATTTTTTAAAAACTTAATTTAAAAAATCTCTAAATTAAAGTAAATTTAATTATATAATATTTTATTGAACAAAATGGCAAAAAAATCTTTGGTAGTCAAACAAGAAAAATTAGATCAAAAAAGAAGAGCCTGCTTAAAAGAATGAAAAAAAATGAAAAAACCTACAAGATACTATAATAGGTGTAAGGTTTGTGGTAGAACAAGGTCTTACATAAGAGAATTTGGTATTTGTAGAGTTTGTTTTAGGAAGTTTGCAAGAGAGTGAATTATTGCTTGAGTGAGAAAATCAAGTTGGTAAATTGCAAAAATTTATAAATTTAATTAATTATTAATTATGAGTTATAATACATCACCGATTTTGGATATGCTGATTAGAATAAAAAATGCTTATATGGCAAACAAGAAAGAAGTGGATTGAATTGTTTTTTCTTCTTTTAAAGAAAAAGTTTTGTCATTGCTTAAAAGGTATAATTTTATATCTGACTACAAAACTATTGAAGAGGACAAAAAAAAGTTTATAAAAATTTATTTAAAAGACGTTAAAGACTTTAATCAAGATGTTCCTGAAATAAAGATATATTCAAAACCTTCTAGACGTCATTATGTTTGAAAATCTGAATTGCAAAAAGTGGCTGGCGGTATGTGAATTTGAATTGTTTCTACAAACAAGTGAGTAATGGCTACTCATGAAGCATACAAAAATAATGTATGATGAGAATTAATAGCTGAAATATATTAAAATTTATAACTTTAAGAATTATATAATGTCAAGGATTTGAAAACTACCAATTAATATTCCTGAATGAGTTGAGGTAGATATTAAAGATAATAGTGTTTTTGTGAAATGACCTAAATGAACCCTTCAAAGAGACTTTGAGGATGCAGTCAAAATTGACAAAGATGAAAACACTATAAATGTTAGTATTGATAATGAGGATAATAAAAATTTGTGGTGATTAGTTAGAAGTCTTATAAACAATATGGTTATAGGAGTTAATTCTTGATTTGAAAAAAGATTATTAGTACTGGGTGTTGGATATTCAGCTTCTGTTCAATGACAGACAGTTGTTTTTAATCTTTGATATTCTCATCCAATACAATTTCAATTACCTGAATGAGTATCTGCTAATACAGAAAAGGATCCCAAGTGAAATATTGTTTTGGTTTTATCTTGAATAGACAAGCAATTAGTAGGACAGGTTGCAGCTAATGTAAGAGAATTGAGGCCACCAGAACCTTACAAGTGAAAGTGAATTAGGTATGCTGATGAATATGTTAAGATGAAAGTTTGAAAGACTGCTAAGAAATAATATATAGTTATTTTAATATGTAATAAATTATAATTTAAAATGGAAAAGTTGACAAACAGAATATTGGAGAAAAAAAGAAAGTATTTTAGAAGGAAAAACAGGGTAAATACGAAGATAAAAGATTCAACTAATAATCCTAGGATCGTTGTAAACAAGTCAAATGCATATATATATGCTCAAGTTATAGATGTATCTGGTAATGTCTTGGCATCTGCTAATGACTTGAACTACAAATCTGGCACAAAAAAGGAAAGAGCTAGATTGGTTTGACAAGACATAGCAAAAAAGCTATCTGATAAGTCAATTGAGAAAGTTGTATTTGATAGAAACTGATATTTGTATCATGGTAGAGTTTTGGAATTGGTTGAATGAATAAGAAGTTGATGAATAAATTTATAGATTTAATTTTTAATTTTAATTTGGATAATGGAAAAGAGTAAAAGTCAGGAAAAACAATTTGAAGAGAAATTGTTGGAAGTTAGAAGAGTTAATAGGGTTACAAAATGATGAAGACAACTTGCTTTTAGAGCTGTTATGCTTATTTGAGATAGGAATTGAAAAATTTGATTGGGCATTGCAAAAGCTCAGGATGTAGTTTGAGCTATTGAAAAAGCTACTCATGATGCTTATAAAAATATAAAAAATGTTCCTATTGCTGACAAAGCAAAATCTGTACCTTATTGAAAAACACATAAGTACAAATCAGCTGTTGTTAGGCTTATACCTGCTTGACCTGGTACTGGTTTGAAAGCCTGATCTTCAGTTAGGTCTGTGCTTGAATTGGCTTGATATAACAACATTTTATCAAAAATAATTTGAACTAATAATAGATTAAATAATGCATTAGCAACTATTAATGCCTTGTATCTTTATAAGTCAGCTGATGTATCAAAAGAAGTTGCAGAAAAAAAGGGTAATGATAGTTCTAGTGATAGTTAGTGTTTGTTGGTCAATGAATTTAATTTTTTAATAAAAAGAAAATGTTTTTACATAATTTGTTTGAAAATATAAGCAATAGAAAAAAATTCAAAAGACTTTGAAGGTGAAATGCATCTGGAAAGTGAAATTATTCAACAAGATGAATAAAAGGTCAAAAGTCAAGATCGTGATATAGTAAGAATCCAGGTTTTGAAGGGTGACAGACTCCTTTAAACAAAAGATTGCCTAAGTTAAGATGATTTAAAAGATATTTTAAACTAGTAGAAGATTATGAAATAGTTAATATTTCTGATCTTGAACAGTCTTGAAAGGTTGCTGATGGAGATAATTTGGACAAAACAATTCTTTTTGAAAAAGGCCTTATATCTTCAACTTCCAAAGCAGTAAAAATTTTGTGAAGATGAGATATATCAAAAAAGCTAGTTTTTAATGATATTGAAAAATTTTCATTATCTGCCAAGGAAAAAATAGAAAAAGCATGAGGTAGTATACAAAATTCGTAAATTTTTTTGTTAAAAATATAATGTATAATTTATCTTGTTTGTATTTTAAAAATTAAGCTGCTTATATAAATGTTTAAGATTTTTAACTATTTTGTAGAGATTTGGAGGAGTCCAACTATTTGGAAAAAATTGCTTTTTATGATTGCAATATTGGCAATATATAGATTATTAGTTTTTGTTCCTGTGCCTTTTGTGAATATAGATATTTTTGTGGATGCTACTATGGAAGGTTCTTGAGGTCTTGAATTCTTTGCAATGTTGATGTGAGGAACATTAGAGCAATTTTCTATAGTTGCCGTTTGATTAATTCCTTTCATTAATGCTTCTATTATAATGCAGTTAATGACAGCTGTATTGCCAAAACTAGAAGAATTGAAAGAGCAATGAGAGGTCTGAAGTATGAAAATACAACAATATACAAGATACTTGGCATTCCCTCTAGCATTTATGCAAGGTATATGAATGATATTCTTTATAAACCATGTTTTGGGTGGCCAGGTTATAGATACATCAATGTGAATAGTTTTATTAGGTGCATTTACAATGGCAGTTTGAACAATGTTTTTGATATGGCTTTGAGAACAAATTACAGAAAGATGAATGGCTAACTGAATTTCATTATTGATCTTTTCTTCAATAGTTGCAGGTATGACATCCACTGTTTATTCTTATATTCAGCAGGCATGAGCTGATATTGTTGGTATAATTGTATTTATGTTGTTGGTTGTATTGGTTTTGGTTATATTAGCTGTATTGTTGGTTAGAACTAAAAAAGAAATACCAATTGTGTATGCAAGACAATGAAAAGTAGAAGATACAGCGAGTTTGCCTTTGCCTTTGAATCCAGTATGAATGATTCCAATAATTTTTTCTATAGCCTTTATAAGTTTTCCTTATTTATTCTCACAATTGATTACAAGATACTGAAGTGATAGTGCTTTTGTAAATAATCTATCTAATTGGATAAGCACTCACCTTAATATATATACTGAACAGCCTTGAGTAATTGCTATAATTGTATACTTTTTATTGATAGTGGCTTTTACTTTCTTTTATACTTTGATAGTATTCAATCCTGATAGAATGGCAGACAATATCCAAAAGAGAGGTTGATTTATACCCTGAATAAGACCAGGTGAAGAAACTGCTAATTATATAAACAATACATTATATCATTTATGCTTTTGGTGAGGAATGGGTCTTGCTACTATAGGAATATATTCATATGTTCTTTCTTACATTCCTTTTGTTCAAGCTGCAGCACAAAGTCTTGGTTCCATACCTGTAGTTGTGCAGTGAGCTTGAATAATTATTATAGTATGAGTTGTGCAAGATATAATAAATAGACTTAATGCTCAGCTTGCCATGGAAAGGTATGATAAAATATAAAAATATTGTCTAAACAAATTGGTTTGTTCTTTTAAAAATTTTGAGCTTAAATAGAATAACTTGCTCAGAAATTCTAATTTGGTTTATTAAGTAAATAAGTTATATATATTAAATTTAAATTACAGCTTCTTTTATAGAAGTTGTTTTTTTATTATTGAAATTTTTCTAAAAAAATCTTGATTATTTGATGTCTTTAATATATACTTAAAAAAGTTTTTTAACTTGAAATTTTTTTAACTTGATTATATTCAAAATAAATGGAACTAAGCTATGACTTTTTTCTTTTGTGATTTATAGGTATTTTATTGATCTTTTCTATAGTTATTGGTGTTAATAAAATGATAAAGGTGATTATTGGTAATTATCTTTTAATATGAATTGCTTTGGCTTTGCACTTGGGAATTGATTTTGTTGGTATTTTTTTGGAGTCAAATACTATTTCTTTCATCAAAAATCAAGAAGAGTTTTCAAAAACGTTAATTGAATATAAGGAATTGATTATTTTGACAACTTATTTAATTTTTTTGATATTGATATTCACTAAATCAACAATCTGAATAGTTATTGCTAAAAATTGATTTCTTAGGATGTTGCTTGGTATAATTTTTGCACCTTTGACCGTTATTAGCATAATGTTTGGTCTCAGTGTAGTTATTTATTGAAGCGAAATATTAAATACACAAAATGTTTTTGAAATTATAGATAAATTTGAGGAATGAACAATTATACATAGTTTCTTGTATCTAACTCCTTTATGGATGATTTTGCCTGCATTTTTAGCATTGATTTTTAGCACTGAAATAAAAATAAATAGAAAAACAAAGTCTTCTAATAATGACTGAGAAAAAGAACAGAGTACAGAATAAAAAAAAATCTATTGAAAATGATTAGTAAATAGTTATATTTGCTTTGTTGTTTAATCTTTTATTTGCTTATTTAAATTATGGTACAAGAATTCAAGATAAATCAAGATAATTGTATCGGTTGTGGGGCTTGTATTGCAATAACATCTGATTATGGTTTTATTGATTTTGATGATTCAGGTAAAGCTTATGCAAAAAAACAGCCACAAACAGAAGAGGAATTAAACTCTTTGAAAGAAGCCAAGTCTGCTTGCCCAGTTAATGGTGATTTATGACCTATTATTATAAGTTAATTTAAATTATAAGCTTTTGTTTATTTTTTCAATTTGCTTGTTTTATATAGCTTATGGCTTAATTTATAAAAGGTATCTATTTTAAAAGTTAATTTAAGAATCTATTTGCTTTTTTAATTAGACGAAACAAAACACTGGGAAGACGAGAGGTCTATATTAATGTGTTTTTTTATACTTTTGAAATATTATTAAATTGAAAATAACAACTTCAAAGAGTTGATTTTGTTTAAAAAGAATGTTATGGAGTTTTATTCTTTTATCTTTTGGAAAACAGATACCAAAACAGCTACAATATTACAAAAACTTTTGGATTTAACAATTAATCAATAAAAAATGCAAAGAACATTAATAATAATCAAGCCAGATGCTATTACAAGAGGTATTGCAGGAGAAATAACTCAAAGATTTGAAAAAAAATGACTAAAATTGGTCTGAGCAAAAATGGAAGTTTTAAAAGAGGAAGCTCTTCAAGAGCATTACTATCATTTAAGTGATAAGCCTTTTTTTAAAGACATAATATCTTATATGACCTCTTCCCCGGTCTTGCTGCAAGTTTGGGAGTGAGTAGAAGTTGTTGATGTTGTGAGGCTAATGATATGAGTTACAAATTCTAGACAGGCACAACCTGGCACTATAAGAGGTGACTTCGGTATTTGTATATGAAGGAATGTAGTGCATGCATCTGAAAGTGATGAAGCTGCAAGAACTGAGATTGAAAGATTTTTTGATGAAAGCGAGTTGTATGATTATAAAAGGGCCGATGAAGATAAGTTATATGAAGATAGGTAAAACAATTTATTTTTATAAAGAGCATTTACAAAATGAAAAAAGAAATTCAACCAAAATATAATACATGAGTACAAGTAAATTGTATATGTGGAAATGATTTTGAAGTTAATAGTGTTGCTAACTGACCAATAAAAGTAGAATCTTGTCCAGCTTGTCATCCTACTTATACAGGGAAACAGGAAACAAAAGTTGTTAAATGAAGAATGGAAAAATTCTTGGAAAAGCAGAAAAAGATTGATCAAGTGAAAAAAAACAAGGATAAATAATATTACTAAAAAGCATTAATGTTGTTAAGATATAAGATCATTTCCAAGAATCTTTGAAATCAGGAGATATTGTATATGATATCTCATAACTGATGGGTTTATATGAAGATAGTAATAAAATATTGAATAATTTTGGTGTTGTTTTTTGTGTTGTATAATTTAATAATTCAATATTTACATATTCCTAATATAGAATTGTTCTTTTGAAGTTTTTTGTTGGTTTTGTACATTTTTTTTGTGGTTTCTTTTATGGATTCATATCTTGATTGTATTGTACTTACGAAGAGTTGAATAATAATATATTCACGAGAGTGATTTTTGAGACAAAACACTGAAAATATACAGTGGGATTCAGCTCAAAGTGTATATGATGAACAAGTATGAATAATTGATGTGGTTTTTAATAAATGAAACATTAAAATTAAAAGGCAAGATGAAGTATATACATTTGATAATGTTAGCAAACCAAGTGTACAAGCGAATAAAATAATAAGAACAAGAGAGCAAATTTTGTCAGAGGCTTGAGAAGATGTTAATCTGGATAAATTTGATGTGTTGGTAGACACTCTTTGAGAGGTTATTATTGATTATATAAGAAAAAACAGGAGAAACTTGTAGTTGTTGATGTTTTTGATAGGCTTAGCTTCCTAAGTTCTTGTTCTTATGTGTAATCTTTCTTGTTAGACAAGATTAACCTTATAGAATTGGATTAAGGATAATTTTATATTCTACAGGTTGGGCATTAAAAATTCTACAATATAGCACACTATATAATGTTTTTGCTCCATGTTATAAAGAAATAAAAAATATATCAAATGAGCTTATTCTTTTTGATATTTGCACAATTAGGAAAATAGTAACTATAAAAACTATAATGGTCTAGGAAATTGTGCTTTAAAACTTCGCTATATTATGGAATAATAAAATAATTTAAATCCAATTTTATAGCTTAAAGAATTTTATATTTTAATAATCAATTATGAACCCTTTTATGCTACTTATTAATGAGATAATATATCGTCCCATATTTAATCTGCTTCTTATTTTTTTGACTATCTTTAATCTGAATTTATGAATTGCAATTATAGCACTTACTTTGTTGGTAAGACTTATCTTATTAAAGCCTGCAATTGCATGAACTCAAATGCAAAAGCAGATGACAGATTTACAGCCCAAGTTGAAAGAAATTCAAGAAAAGCACAAAGATGACCAGCAAAAATTAGCAGAAGAAACTATGAAGGTTTTTAAAAAACATTGATCTTGACCATTAAAATGATGTTTTATGTTGTTGATACAAATACCTGTATTTATATGACTTTTTTTTGTTATAAGAAACTTTGCTCAAACTGAATGAGTTATAAATACAACAGAAGTTTATAGTTTCCTTAGCTTTTTGTGATTTAAATGAATGGAGATATCACAAATAAATACAGTATTTTTGTGAATAGATTTATTAACTTGATGATCAATAGTTCTAGCAATATTAGCAGGAGTTTTGATATTTATGCAAATGCAATTAACAATGCTTAACAGACCTGCAACTCCAAGCATACCTTGATGAGAAAACATGCCTATGCCTGATATGAATCAAATAATGAAATTTATGAATATATTTTTGGTGGTAATAATGGTTGGGTTTGTTTATTCTATGCCTTCTGGTATAGGACTTTATATAATCACAACAACTTTTTTCAGTGTGATGCAATTTAGTATTCAGTATAGGGAGCTTTTGAAGGTAAAGCTTAAAGCGTATTTGAATAAATAGTGTGTTTAATCATTTTTTAGTATATCATCTATTTTGTTTGTGATTTTAATTGATTCATCAATAAAGTCTTGTCATATATAATTTTTGATTTCATTAAAATTTTTGTTAAACTGATCAGCGTCTTTTGATTTTATAATATTTTGCGCTTGATCTATATAATTTCTTACTAAGGGTATTATCTCTTCTTTGTAAGGAATATTTTCCATTTGCATATCAGCATACAAATCTGCTTGTTGGCTTACAAACCTTGATAAAATGGAAAATTGCATTCTATATACTGGGGTTGTTATTTTTTCAATTTCTTTCAAATCAATTCATTTTTTAAGTAAGATGTTTCATAAGATTAAATTTACTAAATGTACACTTGATTGTACTATTGCTACAATCTCGTCATGTCTTTGAGAAGTCATTTTTATTAAGTTTGCACCATCTTTTTTCCACATATCATAAATATAATTCCATTTATTCCCTGTAAATACTGGATCGTATATGATGTTTTGATCCTCTAAAGATTTTATCCAAGGTCAGAACATAGGGTGTGTTGCTACTACCTCTCATTTTGTATATTTTTTGAGTTCATCGGTGGCCTGTTTTTTGATTCCTGTAAAATCCATCACCAGCTTGTCTTCACTAATATGCGGTAGCAACTCTTTTATTGTTTTTACGGTATAGCGAATACTAACCGTAAAAATTATGATGTCCGCATCTTTGACAGCTTCCTTCGGTGTTAGCTTGGTAGACCTTGATGATATCAAAACTTCTTTTCATTTTTTCTGAAAATACTCTTGCCACCAAGCTCCATATTTGGATGTTCACCCTATCAAAGCTATTTTCATTTTTTTTCATTTATTTTTTAAAGATTTTGTAATATTCGACCTCCTATTATCGTTGCTGTTTCAGATTTAAGAATATTGCTAGATAAGCTTATTTTTGTTATTTTTTGTTGATCTATTATGTCTTTTTCTTTTGAGCTAAAGCCTGCTTCAGGTCATACTATTCAGTAAGAATCATTTTGAATTCAATTGGACAAGGTTTTCTTGTTGTATCATTTTTCAAAAAGTATTATATTTTTTTTGTTTAAATATTTTTTTAGGTCTTCAATAAATTCTATTTTAGGTAAAAAAAGTCATTTGCTTTGTTGGACACCTTCTAGACTAATTTTAAAAAATCTTTGCATTCTTTTTTGTGAAATATAACTGATCTGGCTATACTCGCTTTTCCAAAAAATTATGTTTTCTATTCAAATTTCAGAAAGTTTTTGTACGATAAGTTCCATTTTGGATAGGTTATTTAATATTGGAATCAGAAATCATTTGTTATTGTAGTTGATATTAAATTTTTCATAATGCAATATTTTTGCTGTTATTTCGTCATTGTCTGTTTTTGTTAGACTAACTTTGTATCTTTTACAAGATTCTTTCTCATAAGCAAAAAAAGGGGGTTGGATAAAAAAAATATAAGATTTTTCAGCTCTTAGGACTTTTTTTAGTTTATATGAAATTTCAGAATTTTTTATAAGAATTCTTTGATCTTCTTTTTCAAAATTGGTGATGAAAAGTTGGGCCATATTATATTTACAAAAAACTTAAATTATAAAATCGTGTTAAGTGTAAATTTTTTGATACAAAAATCAATTAAATTAGAAAATTTGTTTAATAAAGAAACTTATTAAGATATATTAAGCTAAAAAGCCAGTTTCAGTATTAATTAATATCTATACATAAAAAAACACTGAATGGTTTGTTTATTTCATTCAGTGTTTTGTATATTAATAATACTTTAAATTATCTTCTTAGAGAATTATATCTGTATAAAATATATACCAAGAAAATGAATAGAATTACTGCTACCAAAATATTTAAAGTTGGTCAAACTTCTGGAGCTTCTTCTACATCAGGTTCTTTTTCTACTTCAATATCTTTTACTGTTAAAACTTTGTCTTCTCATGCAGGATCTCATAACTCATCAACAGGGGTCAATTTTATATTATATTCTCACTCTCTACTTACCATAACTTCAAAAGAACCATAACTCATATTTGACTCTCAAATATATTCATAACTTTCGTCATCTTTATGCCTCAAATAAACTTCTACTTTTTCTGCTCACTCTACAGGAGACCAAGTGATAGTTATTTCTCAATTTTCATGTTCATAAGAAACATTTTCCATTCCTACAGTTGCAGCTCCATGTTCTTCCTCTTCATCGTCTTTTTCCTGCTCATCTTCATCGTTCTGTTCTTCTTGTTTTGTTTCAAATACAAATTCTTCCATAGGTTCTCATTCAATACCATTATGATTTAATGGTATTATTGTAGCATAATAACTTGTTGCTTCTTGTAAATCTTCTAGAGTAACTTCGTTATAATCTTGATCAATTCAAGTAAGTTCTTTCTCTTTTATATCAATAGGATCGGCTTCTGCTATTGAGTAGGTGCTATAAAGAATTTCGTAATTTTGAATTTCTCAACCTCCTTCATCTATTACCAAAGGGAATTCAAAAGTTACTTCATTAAGTCATGTATTTAAAAAATTAACCTCATCATTGCTTGAAAAGCCCCAATCTTCATCTAAATATCATTCTTCGTCCATACCATCATCCAAGTCTCATTGATCATCCCAATCATCATCCCAATCATCATCCCAATCATCATCCCAATCATCATCTAAATC
>CAYMVT010000011.1:0-11345 GCA_964394325.1 uncultured Candidatus Peribacteria bacterium
GAAAAATGAAGAGAAATAGATATATTTAGTGCAGAATTTGCAGAAGCTTGGGATAAGATAGACTTTGCATCTAAGAAATCTATGCTGGATTTGGCAACTGACTTGGAGTATAGTGATGTATCTTTTTTTAATAGTAGATGATTTGCTAAGGTTAGAGATATAATAAGACACAAAGAATTAATTCCAGATGAGAAATTTGAAGATGAGCTCAAAACAGCTAAAGAAAATCTATTAGACCAGATATGAGATGACAGATATAACTACTTACAAGATTCTGTCACAAGACAGGAGTTGGATGCATACTTTCACTGATGAACTATAGAATACCCAAGATGAAATGAAATCCAAATCCCAGCTTGAACAATTTCAGAAGAGCTATACGAATTAGCAATTCAAGAATTAGAAGAAGTAGAACAAGCAAGACAAGAAAAACTAAAAGAAGAAAGAAAGCAATTAGATGAATTCAGAAGCAGAGTGGATTGAATGTTTAATCTAAATCTAGAAAATTCCTCGTAGCTTGCTGCGGGGCTGCTTAATTTTAAAGTATAAAAAAACAAAAAATTAATACTTTGCTTATTCCTAAATAAAACCAACTATTTCCATCTTGAAAGATGCTTATATTTGTTTATAAATAGTTTTGTTATTTTTACTCACAAATTAAACAACTATTATTGATGAATATATTGTGAATAAGTTATTATAATATATGACCTTTTCAAGAGCAGCTTATCAGCATCAAATTCAAACTTGGTAAATATTTGATAAACTCTCCTGTGGGAAAATGAAAAAGTTTTTTATTTTTTGATTGACCTTTATACTGACTTTACAAATATTGAACCAGACCAATATTAAACAAAAAATCTGAAAACTGATTTATAAAAATATTATTTGAACAAGATGAAGTGATATATTTTGTTCACAGGCAAATAAAATCTACTAAATCAGGTGGTGAAAGTGTATCAAGTACTCTTTGGAGTATAAATTCTGATATAGAAAAATTAACTCAAAATATTGACAATGAGTTGCCAGAAATTATTAATTACTGAAAAGATATAAGCCAAGCAATACAAAAAGAACCAACTGAACAAATTCAGTTCAAGCTGGAACAACAACTGCAAAAGACTTTGGAAACAGCTATACCTCCCAGACAGGTATTTTTGAATACTAATTTTTTGATGCAGGAATGAGATAATATTTTTGATTTGGCACCTATGGAAAGAATTAATGTCTTGAAAAACATTTTCAATTTGGTTCAAATAGATGATTCAAAAGATATCATTCAACAACAAAAAAAAGAAATTCAACTTCAACTTAAAATCAAAAAGGATACCTCTGCTTATGATAATAAACTCAAAAATTATATTCAAGATATGCTTGACAACATATCAGATGATATAAAGTCAAACCTTTCTTCATCTGTCATAGACTATATTCAAGAGCTTGAATTTATCAAAGAGAAGATAAATATTTTAGATTTTGATATTTCTGACTTTCCGGTCAAAGATTTTGATAATGTATTACAATACATAGATCAGGAAAAGGAAAAGTATCAATCTTTGAAAACAAAAACTCAGGAGCTGGATCTGCAAGTTGAACAAATAGAAAAAGACAAACAACATACACAAACCCAAATTGAACAAAATAAACAAAAAATTGATCAATTACAAAAACAGATTGAAAAAATAGATCCCCAAAAGATTGAAGAACTGGAAAAACAAAAACAACAAAATATACAAAGACAAAATGAACTAGTTTCAAAAATAGATTTTGATTTATTCCAAAAAAATTGATATCAAGTAAAAGATATTTATCAAGCAAACGAAAAAGTTCAGGAACTTACTTACAAATGAAAGGATTTAAAGGAACAACAAAACAATATTTTGAATCAAAAACAAAAACTTTTGGATGAGTATGGAAAAACACAAGAACAACTACAAGACTTGCAAATAAAAAAATGAACAAAATATTACGATTTGTTTGAAGCTGAAAAGACTAAATTAGTTTCTGCCAAAAAAGAAGAGTTGAATAAAATAGACTTTCAAATTCAAAACTTACAATCAAAGCATGATGAGTTAAATGACAAACTCAAAGAAACTGAAGAATCTTTGACAAATACGGACAAAAAAATCGGTCATGAAAAAGATTTCTTTTGTGATAAGATAGATGGGCAGTGTCCATATATAGATAAGATAAAGGAAGAAGACCTGCAAATCAAAAAAACTGAAAAAGAAAAATTAATTGAGAAAAAAAATGAGCTTCAACAAAAAATAAAAGATTTAGATTTTCACAACCAATCAAAAAAACTAAAAACTGATAAGGAAAATATTCAAAATGAAATTAATAAAATTTATGATTGACAGGAATCTTTTTTTGAATCCTTTTTTCAAAGTATAAATAATCAAAAAATACAACTAAAAGAAAAAATTACTGAAATGGATTACGAAAATCGTATATCTAAATTTGACAAACAAATTAATGAACTGCAGACACAAATTGATGATATATCAAACTTTTTGAAACAAATAAAACGAAATGAAATAAAACAGTCATCTGAAGAATACAAGAATTTGGATCAAAAAATCCAGGAAATTAATAATGACCTGATATTTATTCAAAAACAACAAAATGAAATTCACAATTGGAAAGAGGAAATAGCATGATTAAAATCCACTATTGAATTTTTGGAAAAACAGATTCAAGATTACCAATCCAAAAAAAATGACATTCAAAATCAAAAAGACAAGATCAAAAAAGAATCTGATGAATTAGATATTGAAAGAGTCAAACAACAGCAAGAAAATGTTAATAAAATCAAAAACAATATTTTTTATATTCAAAACTTAATAGAAGACTTCAAACAACAGCAACTTGAAATAAATAAACTTCAACATGAAGAAAAAATTCTTACAGATCTTTACAATATTTTTTCCAAGGAATTGATGCTGATGGTCTTGGAAGATTTTTTGCCACAGATGGAAAACATAATGAATAATTTCCTATCTCAAGTAGTAGATTATCAAGTAAAATTTGAATACATTACCAAAAGTTCAGACAAAATTGAATTAGAAGTGAATATTTTGGATAGTCTTGGCACAAGACCAGTAAAATCCCTAAGTGGTGGTCAGAGGACCATACTGAAACTGGTTTGGATAATGTCTGTGTGTTCACTATTGAGGACTAAATTTTTGTTTTTGGATGAGACAATTAATAATTTGGATTTTGATACTATCGGGAGAGTATCCAGTCTTCTTGAGGATTTTGTAAAATTAACTGATATAAAATTTTATGCAATCACTCACAGTAGACAGATTCAACAGATGGATATTTGGGATGATAGGGTAGTGATTGAAAATTAATTTCTTGATACCATCTTGATAAATATATCACTTGGGACATTTACTGATCACATTTGTTTCATTTTCTTTTTTCATTCTTTTTGTTTGGCAAGTAGTTTTCTTTTCCTTGTAACATCTCATCCATAACATTTTGCGATTACATCTTTTTTGAGTGCAGGAATTGTTTCTCTGGCAATTACTCTACTTCCTATTGCTGCTTGAATTGGTACAGGGAATAGGTGTTTGGGTATTAGTTCTTTTAATTTTTCAACTGTGGATTTTCAAATATTATATGCCTTGTCTTTGTGAGAAACCAAGCTAAAAGCTCATATCTTTTCATTATTTATTAGTATATCAATCCTTGTAAGATCATTTGTTTTGTAGCTTTTGAATTCATAGTTCATTGTAGCGAATCATTTTGTGTTTGATTTCAAAAAATCATAAAAATCTACTATTATTTCTGCTAGTGGTATTTCATATCTTCGCAAAATCCTTTCAGCATCGATATACTCCATATTATGTAATTTTCACCTACTTGTCTGAGCAAGTTCCATTATGTTACCGCTATATTCAGAAGGTCATACAATTTCAACCTCAGCCATAGGCTCTAGTATTTTTTCAATTTTTCAAGGATCTGGCATATAATTACCAGCTCTTATTATCAACCAACTTTTTAATTGTTCTTTGTATTTTTCCATTATTTCTTCTTGTGAAGGTTCATTGTCTCATTCGCCAAATTCTCATATTATATACTTGTAGTAGCCTGTTTTTACTATTTCTGAAACATTTGTTCATGCTTTGATTTTTTCTAATGTTAGATCTTTTGCTTGTACAAGATATATTACATTTGGCATCGTAAATACAGTTTGTACATTATATTCTCTTTCAAGTCTTTGCCTTATTATGTCCATATGTAGAGTTCACAAAAAACCTGCTCTAAATCAATGTCATAAAGCGATAGAGTTTTCATATTCGTAATCTATGGCACTATCGTTTAATGTAAGTTTTTCAAAACTGTCTCTTAATTTTTCAAAATCTTCAGTGGAAAGAGGATATACTCATGAATATACATATGGTTTCATTTTTTTAAATCCAGGTATAGCCAAAGTTGATAATGGATAATCTGTCTTTCACAAGTAAATATTGAAGTCTTTTATTCTCAAAGAATTATTTTTGTCATTTTTTATTCAAATAAAAGTATCTCATATTTTTGCATCTCTTACTGATTTTTGTCAGGTAAGTATATATCAAATTTGTCCAGCGGATAGTTGTTTGCACTTGGTATATTCTGGAGAAAAATATCCTACTTCCGATGGACAAATATCTATTTGTGTATTTGCTAATTTTAAATTTGTATTTGGTGTTATGTATCAATTAAGAACTTTGACATAAGCAACTACTCATTTGTATTTGTCATACACACTATCAAATATCAAAGCTCTTGTTATGTTATTTTCATCTTTTATTTTTTGTGGAGTGTTTTTGTGGTAAAACATTTCCTTATTTAATTCCAAAAAATCTAAAGGATTCTTGATTTTTTGTATTATTTGATCTAGTACTTTTTCTACATTTTTTCAAGTTTTGGCTGATACTTTTATGATTTCATTTTTGTCTACTCATACAAGATTTTGTATCTCTTCTGCTGCTTTTGCAGCATTGGCAGCTGGTAGGTCAATTTTGTTAAGTACTGGTATTATTTCAAGTCAGTAATCCAATGCCATGTACAAGGTACTCAAAGTTTGAGCTTGAATTCATTGTGTTGCATCTACTAATAAAATTGTTCATTCTACTCAAGATAGTGACCTACTTACTTCGTATTGGAAATCAACATGTCATGGTGTGTCTATTAGGTTTAACTCATAATCTTGCCATTGCATTCTAGTAGGGGTTAATTTGATGGTGATTCATCTTTCTTGTTCTAGAGAAAGTTTATCCAAAACTTGTCATTGTTCTGACTTTTTGATACTTCAAGTGATTTCCATCATTCTATCTGCTAGTGTGGATTTTCCATGATCTATATGAGCGATAATACAAAAATTACGGATATTTTTCATAAAGTGTTAATTTGAAAGTTATAAACTACAATCCTTTAAATAAGTTTATAAATAAACAAAATGTTTTTTCAAGAGATTTAGGTCTAAAAACACTTGTTAACAAAACTATTTAGTGTCTGCTGAAAAAGTTCGTATTTCCATATTTTTTACAGTGCCAGCATACACTTAAAAAAACTAAAGTACTGGAAATAACTGTATTTTCAAAATAAGGAACTTTCTCATTTTATAAAATAGTGTGCATTTTTGATATTTTTTCAGCGCACACTATTTATAATATCTGAAAATTTTTTAGCCTAATATTTGCTATTTGAAATTCAAAAAAAAGCTATATATTATTCACTGTATACATTTCTTTTAGAAAAAGAAACAAAATAATGAACCTATACTTTTTGATAAAATAGCAAATAATTGCTATTTTGTCGATAGTTCTTTTTGGAAGTGGACCATCAAAATCAAAAAGAACTATCTACGGAAAATGTTATTTTTGCTGCTTTTTATATTTTAAATAAGTTTAATGATGAGACAGTTAACTCCTGATAATTATAATACAATCTATTTTTTGGCTTCTTTGGGGAATGGATGATTGGTAATTACATTCTTTTTGTATTTTATGTTTTTGATAAACAATAAAGCAAATCCAATGCCTGATTTTGCTGATATTACAGCTTTGTTGGACAAAGAAAATATGTTTTTGTTTTTTTTGACCTTGATAGCAATATTGTCTATAATTTATTTTGCTTATAGGCATTTTTCTACACTTATTTGGAATATCAAACATTTCCTAGCATTTCAAAAAACCTCAACATATCAAGATATAATCAATTCTAGTAAGATTGTAACCTTGATGAGTATACCTCTAACTTTGGCTATGAGTGTAAATGTTCTTTTTGTTTTATGAACATTATTTGTACCATGATTGTGGGGCTTTGTAGAAATTTTGTTTCCGATGGCTCTGACAAGTTTTTTTGTAATATGAGTATTGGCAAGTGTTATATTTTATAAGTATTTGTCTAATATATTTTTGAATGGCGGAGAGGATACAGACCAAAAAAATGATTTTGCAGGGCTAATCTCTGTTTTTGCTTTTTCTATGATATGAGTGTGATTGGCAGCAAGTAGTGCAATGTCTTCTAATCAAACAACTTTTTTGTTTGCAACATTATTGTCTTGAATGTTTTTGACAATATCAATTATTTTGTTGAACATCAAAACAATTTTTTTTCTCAAAGCAACATTTAAAAATTGACTTAATAAGATGTTTTCTCCATCATTACTTATGTTTGTGCCAATATTAACATTAATAGGAATTACAACTATTCGTATATATCATGGTATAGCTCATCATATTTTGAACGAACCAGTTTCTGGTGTTGTCTTATTTTTGATTACTTGAATCTTATTTATTGCACAGTTTATTATTATGCTATTTTGAATTGCCTATTTAACTAAAAATTGATATTTTCAAGATTATATTTTTGGAAAAGAAAGTTCACCTATATCTTATTGATTGATTTGTCCATGAGTTGCATTTTTTGTGTTTGCAATGTTTTTTTTGCATTCAGGTTTGGTAGAAAACGGATTTGTAGAGCAGTTTAGTTTGTTTTATTATATAATTTTGTGATTGTTTTTCATATTTCAAATTTGAACGATTGCCCTGTTGGCTAGGTTGAATCAAAAATTATTGAATTAGTTACTTTATATAGTGTCTGCTGAAAGAGTCTTAATTTCCATATTTTTGTTCAGTGCCAGCAGCCACTAAAAAAACTAAAGTATAAGAAACAACTGCACTATCAGAATAAGGAACTTTTACATTTTATAATATAGTGTTTATTTTTGATATTTTTTCAGTGCACACTATATACTGCCTGATAAAAAATATATTATAAATATTTTTAACAAAATCGATAGTCTTTATAGGTAGGTTTTCCAAAATTATTTGATTTTTTGTAAATTTAGATTATAATTTGGAAAACAAATTTTTTGTTTGTTAAATTTATTTTTTATCTTGCATTGATGGATAAGTTGTTGTTTTTTGCAGAAAATTTGGGCAGGAAGTTTGCTTATTTTCTAAATAAAATATTTGTGTTCAAAAAGACCAAAAATAGTTTTATATATTATCAGATAAAACCTTTCAAGGCAGATGAAAATATAATTCCTTATTGGGAATGATTTTTGGAGAGTCTGGCGGGGACAAAATCCCAAATTAGTTTTATGATCAAATGAAATAACAAAAATATAAAAATAATAACAAAAGTTCCTAGGTGACAAAAGGATTTTTTTGAAAATAATTTTTATTCTTCATTCAAAAATTCTGAACTTATCAAAATTGATTACAAAGAACCTGATCCAAATTTTTTCTTGAATTTCAAAAATCCAGAATTTTATACAAAGCAGGACTTCATAAAGGATTGAATATATGTGGATCCTGTAAATAATGTATATTCTCTTTATTATGATATTTCCAAAGATTTTCATCTGGTAACATATTTTCATTATGATTTTAATACTGCAACTTCTTTTGGATGAAAAATATGAAGTTATTGAATAGGTCTTTTCAAAAAATTATTCTTGGGGCAGGTAGAAGAAGACCAATCCTGACATGAATGAGAAGAACCAAAACAAAAGATTAAGATGTCTGTTTGATTTGTTTTGACATGAGATTGAAAGAATAAAAATACAATCATTTCTGAAACAAAGAAAAATTTTAAATCTATTTTTGGTAAACTAATCAAGACATGACAGATACAAATTCAAAAAAATCAACAATTTTGTTTTGTTGACTTGAATTCAGCATTGAATTTTTACCATATTCCAAACAGCAATTTTTTTGTGAAAAATTTAGACTATTTGGAGTACAAAAAGCTTTCTTATCCTGGTAATATACCTACATTAGAAAATTCTGACAAAAATGACATAACTCTCCTTGGATATACAGACTACAAAAATGATAATGTAAAATTTGGTGTTAGAAATGAAGATAAATTTCGTCATATGTATATAATAGGTAAAACTGGTATGTGAAAGTCTACTTTGATGTCAAACATGGCAAGGAGCGACATGGTAAGTAATAAATGAGTTGGTTTGATAGATCCTCATGGTGATTTGGTAGAAACCTTACTTGAGCACATACCTTCTTGGAGAAGTAATGATGTAGTTTTGTTTGATGTAGCAGATTATAAATATCCTATTGGTTTTAATATATTGGAATACAATACAGAAGAAGAAAAAAATCTTGTGGTAAGTGGAATAGTATGAACATTCAAAAAACTTTATTGAGATTCACGATGACCAAGACTTGAATACATACTTAGAAATGTTATGTTGTCTTTGATAGAATATCCTGAAGCTACTTTGTTGCATCTTATTAGAATTTTGAAAGATAAAAACTTCAAAGAGGAAGTCTTACAACATGTCCAAGATCCAATTGTAATAAAGTTCCGAAGAGAAGAATTTGATAAATGGAACGATAAGTTCAAAGATGAGGCAATAGCTCCTATTATTAATAAGGTTTGACAATTTTTGTCATCTCCATTAATAAGGAATATATTTGGCCAACCAAAAACAAAATTAAATATTAGAAAGCTGATGGATGAAGGGAAGATTTTGCTTATTAACCTAAGTAAATGAAAAATTTGAGAAGATAATGCAGCTATGATCTGATCTTTTATAGTTACCAAGTTTCAAATAGATGCTATGGCAAGAGCTGATACTCCTTTTGAACAAAGAAACAGTTTTTATTTGTATATAGATGAGTTCCAAAATTTTGCTACAGAAAGTTTTGAAAATATACTATCAGAGGCAAGGAAGTATAAGCTTTCTTTGATACTAGCAAACCAGTATATTAGTCAAATAAGTGAAAATATAAAAAATGCAATATTTGGTAATGTTGGAAGTGTAATTACTTTTTCTCTTGGTCATGATGACAGTAAGTTAATTTCTGATCAGTTTCAAAATATAGTAGATCCGAACGATGTAGTATCACTGCCAAGGTTCAAAGCATATGCTAAGATAATGGTTGACTGATACAGTACTGATCCTTTTAGTATGTCAACATTCCCTCTTCCTTCTCCTCAGATGTGAGAAGCTACAAGAGAAAAAATTAGAAAACAATCAAGACAAAGATATGCAATACAAAAAGATAGATTAGAAAATTATATCAAAAACTGGTCAGAGAAAAAATTCTCAAAAACAGAACAAGCAGTCCAAAAGGCTAAGGAAGTTGTGCATGATAATAAAAAAGTTGATACAGAAAAATCAACTTGATGAATTGAACTTGGAAAATGGTATGATGGTATTGTTAAATTAAAATACAATTACTGACTTTTTGTCATGGTAGGTAATGATGAATGACTTTTGCATAAAAAAAAGATAGAAATTCCAGAAGGTGTAAAATGGAAAGATATGTATGATATATCTGACCCTATCAAAGTAAAGTCAGAGGACTTTAAAGAAGTTAATTGAGAAAAAAAAGTTGTATGGACTCAGATAGAAAAATAGTTTTTTATTTGACAAATTTTTTTAAAAAAATATAATTAGAGTAATATTTATGGAGCTTATTCTAAAATAAAAATGAATAATGTGAAACTTTTTGTATCTGCCTTAATGGTTTTTGTTGCCTTGTTTTTGGGTGTTTCATATGCATCAAATTCTTTTGATGATCTTTTTCAGGATATTGAAATACAAGAAGAAGGTGAAACTGATGAACAAGTTGATGATGAAAAGTCTGACATGCATGGTTCTGCTGAAGATTCTATGAATGACATTCCCAAAGCAGATATAAGCACTTACAAGCATGAGTGAGATAAATTTTTAACGATAAATTGGGATATAGACAAAGCAAAATATGACCCGATAGTTATGATAAATAAAGATTGAAGCACATATTATTCTGAATCACTTGGGAAAGATATTTTGTTAAAGAATCCATGACATTATTTGGTTGATTTACAAGTACAAAAAAACTGACAATATGTTTCTACTCAACAAGAAACTGTAGAAAATAGTTCTGAATTGCACAAAAATATTTGAGAACCAGATACTTGAGCATCACTTTATATACTTATACTTATAGTATTTTTGATTACATCAGTAGTTTATATTTTAAAATATTATATACCTCAAAATGCAAAATAAAATAAAAATTATATTTATGTTTTTGGCTTTTGTTTTTTCTTTGGGTATTGTATTTAGTAATACATTTCAATATTCAAACTTGAATTTTGATTATAATGAGTGATTGCTTGACAATCATGAAATCCAAACAATTCAAGATCGTATAATAAATATGGTAAAGGAGTATAAATTTAATTATCAAAAATATGATGCAGAGATACAAAGACTTTTGGAAATTAAAGACTGATACAAAGAGTATTATTCTTTTGACTTAAATCCAAGTATGATACATAAAGTAGATATAGAAATAAATCGTGCAAAATATATTATCATGAATATCATTGCATTACAAAAAGAATTAAAAAATTTTGAAGACTGAGACTTTTCTAAAGCAGAACATGATGATTTGGACTGACAGATAGATTTAGAACCAAAAGAAGATGATGAAAAAAAATCAGTGTCATGAACATATGATGGTTGATTTGAGGATTGATTTAGGGATTGAGTAAACGATAAGCAAAACTGAAATGAAGAATGATATTCTTACAATGTTGATGATAATAAGTCACAAGAATATAAAAAATGATATGATGATTGATACACTAAAGGTTGGGACTATCTTGATTGATATAAAGATTGATTTAATGATGGTGAATATGATAAACAAAGATGAAATGAAAAATGAGCTTCATATTATATTCCAGAGAATAAGCCAAAGGAATATGAAGATTGATACGATAGATGATATAATGATTGATTTGATTGACAGGATATATGATTAATTGATTGAGAATGAGATGATGGAGACTGACAGGAATGAGATAATGGAGATTGACAGGATATA
>CAYMVT010000011.1:11445-19056 GCA_964394325.1 uncultured Candidatus Peribacteria bacterium
ATGGAGACTGACAGGAATGAGATAATGGAGACTGACAAGAATGAGATGATGAAGACTGACAGGAATGAGATGACGGTGACTGAGAGGAAGATTGATTTAATTCAGATAAAACTATTCAAATTCCAGGGAATGAATGGCATTATGTTTATATAAAAAATGAAATACAAGATCTAAGTGTTCCTGCGGTAGTAGAAGTTTTAAGTTGGGACAATCAAACACAATCATTTATTGATTCTGTAGATTGATCTAGTAATATATATAGAATTGAAAATAATAGTGATGATACTAGGACAGTAGAATTTCAGTTAAAAGATAATACAAAACAATCCCCATATCAAGAATGACGAAATATAAGATGATTTGAATCATGAACTGTATTAAAGGAATATATTTGCTCAGATTACAAAGAAGTTTCCAAAAGAAACTTGAATTATGATTATTCTTGATGAGTTGATGGTACTACTATTACAGAACAAATATCTTGAGGATATACAGTTGCAAATCAAGAATGATTTTGGATATATTGCGAATAATTTATTGAACAAAAAAACAATAAGTTTTACAAAAGTCAATCATTAAAACCTTAAAAAATACTGCATTTTTTGTAGTATTTTTTATTTTGATTAAAATATAAATTATTAAAAAACTTTTTAACTAAGTAAAAATAAAAAATGAAAACAAAAATTAACATTTTGTCTTTTGGAAAAATATTATTTGTATCTATGTTTCTTGTTCCTTTTACTGCAAACGCATTAGATACTTCCAATTGTACCCCTAGGACTTTTATAGTATCTTGATATTATTCTGCTACACCTGATCAGAATTTTTATTATAGAGCTAATTATGAACAAGAAATAAGATTAAATTGAAGATGAACACATGGTGCTAGTGGTAGAGCAGTTTTTAACGGCATGATAGCTGCTCCGAGAAACTATGCTTTTTGAACAAAAATATATTTTCCTCAGCATTGAGTATGAAAAGTTCATGATAGAGGTCAAGCTATTGTAAATGCATGACAAAGATGATATGCATATGACAGAATTGATATCTGGATGGGGCATTGACAGGAATGATTAAAAAGAGCTTTGAGTTTTGGTAAAAAAACTATGAAAGGATATGTTTGTCCTTGAGATGTGTCTGTTTGATTTGATTTTTCTTCATTTCAAGTTCATGAAGATTTTTTTGAAGTTGCCTTGTGGTGAGTTTATTTAACTCCTAATAGAAATGATGAGTTTGTCAAAACAATGCAATCATACTTATATAGACTTTGATATTTAGATTATGAACATCAAACAGGATTCTTTTGACCAATTACTAGGCAGGCAGTTTGTAGTTTTCAATCTGATAGATGATTGGCTTCTCCATGACAATCTGTATGTGGTTATTTTGGTCCCAAGACAAGACAGGCCATGAAAGATGTACTAGTTGCAAATTGAATCTTTGATAACAATCAATACAAAAGATATGTTGCTACAGTAAGTCCTGAAAAAGATTCTGATAAAAAAATTTCTTTGTCTAATATAGACAAGCAAAAATGATGAGATAAGCACGATAATAAACAAGAAGAAAATAATCAAAAAGAAAACAATCAAGAAGAGAATGACTCTAAAATGGTAGATAAGGAAAAAGAAAGCACAGAAGATAAATTTGTTTTTAAAAGAGGTATATGACCTTGAGAAAACTCTGCAGAAGTAGGGGAGTTGCAAAAAGCATTAGCGAAATTAGATTATTTTGATAACGAAATAAATTATTATTATGATGATGATACTTTGTATGCAGTTTATGACTTTCAGCTTAGTAATTGAATATTAGATGAAGATGCAGATAATTCTTTAAAATGATATTTTTGACCATCAACTAGGAGCAAGTTAAATTCTTTGCTTTCTAATTTATAAAAATTATTTCAGTTAGTATAATAGATTTCAAATCAAAGTAAAAAAAAGAGATTGTATAAATTCCCCTATATTTATTATAAATCATCTTGTATGCTGTCATATTCATGGAGCTAAAAGTAAAAACAATACAAATAATCATATATATATAAGATTTTTTTCCATTTTTAGTGCAACTGAGGGATAGAAGAACTTAATTAACCTAAATCCATCCAAAGGAGGGAGAGGTAGCATATTAAAGATTCCAAGAATTATATTAATTATAGAAAATAAACTAAAAAACATCAAGACATTATTTTCTGTCATAATAAATCATGAAAGGCTTTCTATTCATAAAAAAATTTTTCAATAAAAAATTAAGCAAAAGACTCATATTGTTGATAGGACAATATTGGAAGCAGGACCAGATAGTGCTACTATAAGTTCATCTTTTCAAGGATTTTTGTAATAAGAATTATTTACTTGTACTGGCTTGCCTCGCCCAAAATTTATCAAAAAAATTGCAAAAAATCATATTGGATCCAAGTGTTTGAAAGGATTGGGTGTTAACCTTCATTGTATTTTTGGAGTTGGATCTCATAGTTTGTTGGATGTCCATGCGTGAGCAAATTCATGGATTCATATAGATAATATGAAAATAACTCATAAGTATAAATAAATCAA
Organism: uncultured Candidatus Peribacteria bacterium; assembly: GCA_964394325.1. Lineage (GTDB taxonomy): Bacteria > Patescibacteriota > Gracilibacteria > Absconditabacterales > Absconditicoccaceae > CAYMVT01. The sequence goes on from CAYMVT010000011.1 coordinate 14,001, forward strand.
CATTTTTTTGTTTTGTTATTTTAGTTTGCATTAAAAGAATATTAAAAATGCAGTAGATACTATTGTATGCTGTCTTGGATGAAATTTATAAAATTATTTAAATCAAAGATTTGTTCTGGATTAATTTCTGGTCTGAATGAAATTTGAACTTCATCCAAGTGCTTCTTTTTTATCCAAAAGTCATATAATCTTTTAGGTATTTGTAAGTCTAGATCATTTTTGATGTTTATATTTGAATATGATTTTCAAAATATAATAAAAGGAACTTCATTTGAATATGTGGAATGAATAGAATCTAATAGTTCTTGCTTGGTGTTTCATTCTGTTAGAAAATATTGATTTATATTACTTGCAATTTCGTTGTTCACATATCAAGAAGGATTTATTTGTCTATTACTTGTGGTAAATAGATTAGATATATCCTTTTTAAGTCACATATTTATTCATCTAATAGTTATATCATAATTTTTGCTTAACATTTGTCATTGAAATTCTGATGATGATTCAAAACTTTCAAATTCAAAAAAATCAATTATTCATTCTTGTCCAAATATTTCTTTCATCCTTTTGGCTATATATTCATTTTGTTCGTTTTCGTAGTATATTACCCTTATTCTTAATTCTGAAGATGATGGTTGTATTTCAATAGTTGGTCTTTCTTGAAAAAAAACATTGATGTCATATATCATATATCATTCTCAGTCTTTGTATCATCTTACTTTGTAATTGTTTTGTCATTCGTTTATATTTCAAAATCTATTTGATAGATTGTATCTTGCGCTTTTTCATCAATCATATCATTGTAGTTCATATTCTACTCAATCATTTGCTTGGACAGATATTGAATCATAATTATCGTCTAAATTAAATATTAGTGTAAATTCATCATTGATACTTTCTAAATAAAAATCTCCTGTTGAATTTTCTGGTTTTATTTCTTCGGGCAAATCAGCTATCTGTTTTTCTTCTACTCTTGGTTGAGTTAATTCTGCTTGGTGTCATGATAGTACTTTTTGAGGATCTTGTCAACTTATGTCTGTATCAAATAAAAATCTATCCTTTATAAAATAGTCTTGATAGTTTCAAGTGTATATATTTTCATTTATTGTATTTGATAATGATCTTCTCACAGAAGAAGTGAGGTTTTGTGAATCTATATTGAAAAATAGTGATGTAAAATTGTTTAAAATTACTTTATTTTTTGAAAATCATGACATACTTTCTCTTCAAATATAATAATCTACCAAGTTAACATCTTTTTGGTAATTTTTGAATTGTTCAAAATCTTCAAATTTTCTTGCTTGATAATAACTTATATAACTATCTTTGCATTTTGACATATCAAACATAACATTATTAGCATCTGTTTGTGATCTGTCAATAATTCAGCAACTACTTCATATTGGGTTCATTCAAAAATTCTCAGTATATTCTGATATGTTTGTTCATTCAAGCTGATCCGAAGGAAGAATATAGTTAGAAAAGAATATATTATTATCAATACTTCTATTTGGGAATTCTACTTTTATATTGTCTCAACTATTTTGTATTGTAAGGTTAGAAAATCAGTCAAGATGTGTTATTTCTCGTTTGTTTTGTTTTATAATATTTTTGTAAGTAAAATATATATCTTCATTTGTTATCCTTTGTCAATTTGACCAAAATTTATCATCTTTAACAGATACAGTAAAATCTCTGTAGTTATCTGTTTGTATTGTACAGAGGTTTTCTTCAAATTTTATTTCAGTTCATTCCACATATGGAGACAAACATCAATCAAAAATAATTGATTGTAAGAATAGATCTTTTCAATCATTGCTGATATAAGGAAGATATACTGGTTGTGAAAATGTTGCTTGAGTAAGTGTTCATCATTTAACTGGCCTTTGATCAGATGTGTCAAAAATATATACATATATTACATGTATACTAATCAAAAGCCACAAAACAATAAGTCAAACATAAAAATATTTTAAAAACTTTCGACTTGTCACTCTCATAAAACTTTTAGTAATGTTTAAAATACTTGGATTTGCTATAGAATAATATTGTTTCGTATTATATATACTTTTTTATAAAGAAAGAATCAAAACAACAGAAGACTCCTAATCTTTATGGAATTGATAAATAATTGTGATTTTTCTTTATAATTATTTTCAATAATGAGTTCAATTTTCTGAAATGATTGTCTGTACACATAAATTTTAAACTCATAAAGCAGTATAATAAAATTAAATACTTATAAGTATGGTACGAATAATGCTAATGAAAAAAATATTATTGCACTAATTATTGCTGATTTTTTTAATGCTCATTCAATACTTTTTTTGCTTCCGTAATCGTCTCATCATGCTGATCATCATCATATTCACATTCATAAACCTCATTTTGGATTCATAAGCAGTATAGAAGATACACAGATTATTCCTGCTAAAATCATTGTAATAACTAGTAGTGTATTTATCATTATTTAATTATATTAGTTATAAAAAGTTTTAATCAAAATATATGAACAAGTTATAATCTATAATGTTTTTATTATGGTATTAGTTAGCCAATCAAAAACTACATTGTTAAAAACAAGGAACTTTTTCGTTTTATTATATACTGTGCACTAAAAAAACATCAAAAATGCACACTATATAAATCAATTTCAAGTCACTTATAATCATTTTTAGTTAATTTTCAACTTGAAAATATGTTTTTTTTTGATATTCTTGTTTGTGTCTTAGCAAAATAATACTTTATTGTATAGAGCAATGAAGAGGAAAGTCCTAACACCGAACAAAGGATAGCTGCTAACAGCAGCTGCATTCCTGAAAAGGTAAAGGCAAGTGCCACAGAGACGAAAACTGGTCTTGATTTATTGTCAGGATAAAAGGTGCAACGTGAGGATGTTCTGTATATTAATTACAGGCTACCTCTTCTGACCTTGATAGAAATCAAGGCAGTGGTAAACCCTATCTGGTGCAAGCTTATCCTTGCAAAACTGCAAGGGGTAGTGCTAGATTCCAGTAATTAGCTGGACAAGATAAATTTTATTTGAATACAGAATTAGGCTTATTAGTTAAGACAAGTTTAAAAATTAAAAAACCAATGATGAGTAATGATAATTGTATGTCATTTAAAAAAGATTTTCCTGTATTTCAAAATTATCCTGATTTGGTGTTTATGGATAGTGCATCAAGTACTCAGAAACCCAAATCGGTAATAGATAGAATTTCAAGACATCTTGAAAGTGGTTATGCAAACATTCATAGAGGACTGTATGAACTTTCTGATATGTCTGAAGATTTATACGATAAATCAAAATCAATTGTAGCAAAAAATTTATCAGTGAAACCTTGAGAGGTTATTTACACTTATAATACAACTTATTGAATAAACTTATTGGCTTATAGTTTGTTTTTTTCTGGGTATTTGAAAAAATGAGATAAAATTTTGATAAGCATTGCTGAACATCATTCCAATATAGTACCTTGGATGATCTTAAAGGAACATTTTGGTATAAGAATAGAATATATATATATAGACGAAAATGATAACTTTGATATTAATGATTTTTATAAAAAATATGATGAGAATACGAAACTTGTTTCTTTGACTTATGTTTCAAATGTAACTGGTACAATATTTAATATACAAGATATTTCTTCAAGGTTAAATCCAGAAACTATTTTGTTGGTAGATGGTTCCCAGGCAGTTCCAAATTTTCCAGTAGATATTTCAAGTTTGGGATGTGACATTTTTGTTTTTACATGACATAAGGTGATGGCAAATACTGGAATTTGAGTTTTAATTTGAAAAAAAGAGTTATTAAAAAAACTAAAACATCCATTTGGGTGAGGGGGAAGTATAAAAGATGTAGATGAATGTACTTTTCTTCCTGCAAAATGAAAAGAATGATTTGAAATGTGAACTCCTAATATTTCTTGAGCAGTTAGTTTGTTGGCTGCTTTTGAGTATGTTGAAAGTATATGATGATTTGGAACAATTTGGAAAAAAGAGCAACAACTTACTGAATATATGCTGAATAAATTTTTGGAAAGAAAAGACCAAATTAAATTATTGTGAAAAGAGACCAAGGAAAATAGATTATGAGTTTTTAGTTTCGTTTTTGAAAAAGATTTTTCGCCTATTAGGTTTGGGGAATTTATGGCCATGAAAAATATTTGTATAAGGTGTGGATGACATTGTGCTCACCCTTATTTGAAATCAATGTGATACAAATGAGCTTGTAGAGCGAGTGTGTATGTTTATAATGATTTTGATGATATAGATAAATTTTTTGAAGCTATTGATGAATATCTTGCCAATCTTTAGATTTTTTGATTATATATTGAATTTGGTATTTAATTGAAAATATTGAAATAGAAGAAATATATTTTAGAAAACATAGTTTTTTGCTATATTATACTTGCATAATTTTTGATTTCCAGTATGTGAAATGTTGTGTAAGCACTATTCAGAATATAGTAAAAAATAGTTTGACTTTTTGTAGTAAATGTTTATATTGTCTTTTAAATTGGTTAAATTTTATTGTCTAAATTGTTTCTTTTGATATGATTACTTATTGATACAAGGATTTTTGGATAAAATTTATGCTTATTTTGAATTGAGTTTTGATAATTTTTTTAATTCATTACTTGTTTTTTTTGTATTTTCAACAATGAAGTGTTAGTTGGATTTATTTTATTGCTATATTTATTTTTGGATTGAGTCTTTGGTATATTATAAGACTTGTTAATTGATTACATTATAAAATCTCTGATGATGGTATAAAAATTATTTTGCCTTCTTGAAAAGATTATTTTTTGGAATTTGATAATATATCAAAAATTGAAAAGTTTGAAAAGCTACCTTTCTGGTATTGAGTATGAGTGAAGTATAGTTTTTTTAGTGGTGATGTTATGTTTACTACTTCATTAAAAAATGCCTACAGAATATATATGAATGATTGAAGGAGAATAATAATAACTCCTAGGAAAGATCTATTACAAATGGAACAAAGCTACAAAACTTTAATGGATGTAGATTAGGGAGTTTTTATATGTTT
>CAYMVT010000012.1:0-17103 GCA_964394325.1 uncultured Candidatus Peribacteria bacterium
ACTCCTATAGAGTTTCTTAATAAAAAAGGTGTGTACTTTAGAACGAAAATCTAGGGTATAACACTTTAATTATAAATCAAACATCAAAAAATCTTGAAAAAAACGAAAAAATAAATATATTAAGTTTGTATTTAAAATTTCATTTTTAAAAAATGTCTTTGAGTCGTAGTGAACTTCAACATATTTGAAGGTTATGTAGCTTGGGTATTAACGATCAGGAATATGATAAATTCGTATGACAAGTAGATGAAATAATTTGATTTGTTTCTCAGCTACAAGAATTGGATGTAGATTGAGTTTCTCCATTATATCATCCAATTGAAGATAGTAATTTGCAAATGAATGACTGAGTTCACAATAGTTCATTCAAGGATTCTTTTTTGAAAAATGTTGATCATAATATAAAGAATGATTGAATACTTATAAGATCAGCTATCAAATAAAAGTTTTTTTATTCTGCAGGATAACAAAACAATTTAAACAAAATTTTATAAGGATGTTTCTAAAATAGGGTTTTTTACAATATTATAAGTGTTTATAATATTTGTTAATATTGTGAAAAAACATATTAATACGAAATGTTTTCAACAGGCATTAAACATTTTAATATTGATAAGGTATACAATGCACCTTTTTTATTTTTTAATTAATAATTAATCTAAATAATGGCTACAGCAAAAAAAGTATCTTTGGACAAAATAAGAAATATATGAATAATAGCTCATATTGATGCTGGTAAGACTACTGTTACAGAAAGAGTTCTTTACTATACTGGTAAAAAACATAAAATTTGAGAAACTCATGAATGAGCAGCTGATATGGATTGGATGGAACAAGAACAAGAAAGATGAATTACTATAACATCTGCTGCTACTACATGTTTTTGGTGAGAATATCAAGTGAATATTATTGATACTCCTGGGCATGTTGATTTTACTGTGGAAGTAGAAAGAGCATTAAGAGTTTTGGATTGATGAGTAATAGTTTTTGATTGAGCTGCATGAGTTGAGCCTCAATCTGAAACAGTATGGAGGCAATCAGATAAATATAATGTTCCAAGAATGGCATTTGTCAACAAAATGGACAAACTTGGAGCAGATTTTTATATGTCATTGGATTCCATTGAACAAAAATTAACTGACAAATGAGTTGCTATACACATTCCTTGGGGTCAGTCATCTGACTTCAAAGGTGTTATTGATTTAATAAAAATGAAAGCTTTTACTTTTGAATGAAGTCAGTGAGAAAATATAGTTGAACATGAGATTCCTGATGATCTTCAAGAACAAGCAGAAGAATATAGGGAGCTTATGTTGGACAAGATATCAATGTTTGATGATGAATTAGCAGAAAAATATCTTTGATGAGAAGATATTTCTCAGGATTTGATAAAAAAAGCTATTAGAAATTGAGTTGTAAGTAATGAATTGTATCCAGTGCTTTGTGGTTCTGCTTTGAAAAATGCTTGAGTACAGTTAGTTTTGGATGCAGTTGTAGATTTTTTACCTTCTCCTAATCAAAGGTGATATGTTCATTGAACAAATCCTAATAATTCAGAGGAAGACAAAAGACAATTATCCGAAAATGAGTCTACTTCTGCTTTGGCATTCAAAATTGTTAATGATCCTTATGTTGGTACACTGACTTATGTAAGAGTATATTCTTGAATTGTGAAATCTTGAGACTCATTGCTAAATCCTATTACAGGAAAAAAAGAAAGAATAGGTAGATTATTGTTGATGCATGCAAACAAAAGAGAGGAGGTTAGTGAAGTTCCGGCAGGTAATATATGTGCATTTTTATGATTGAAAGATGTAAGGACTGGACATACATTATGTGATACTAAAAAACCTATTATTTTGGAAGATATGGAATTTCCTGAACCAGTAATTAGCATGAGCATAGAACCTGCATCAAAAAAAGATCAAGAAAAATTGTGAATTGCTTTGTGAAAACTTGCTTATGAAGATCCTTCTTTTAAGGTCAATACAGACGAGGAAACTTGACAAACAATTATATCAGGTATGTGAGAATTACATTTGGATGTTTTGGTGGATAGACTTAAAAGAGAGTACAAGGTGGATGCAAGTGTTGGTCAGCCTCAGGTAAATTATAGGGAAGCAATTCAATCTACTGCTAATTGAGAATGAAAATTCGTAAAGCAAACATGAGGTAGGGGGCAGTATTGACATGTTTTATTAAGACTTGAGCCTTTTGAAGATGAAGAAAAAAATTATGATTTTGTAAGTGAGATTGTTTGATGAGTGATACCAAAAGATTTTGTTCCAGCAATAGATAAAGGCGCAAGAGAAACCATGCAAAAATGAATTTTGGCATGATATCCTATTATAAATATAAAGGTTGCAGTTTATGATTGATCTTACCATGAAGTAGATAGTTCTGAAGTAGCTTTTAAAGTCGCAACATTTAAGGCATTCAAAGATGCCTTTGCGAAGGCAAGCCCTGTTATTTTGGAACCTATCATGGAAGTAGAAGTAACATCTCCAGAAGAATATATGGGAGATGTAATGTGAGACTTAAGTTCTAGAAGGGGTAGAGTAGAATGACAGGAACAAAGGTGAAATGCTGTTTTGATTTCTGCAAGGGTTCCTCTTGCTGAAATGTTTGGTTATGCAACAGACTTGAGATCTTTTACTCAGGGAAGGGCTAGTTATGTAATGCAGTTTAGCTGATATGAAAAATTACCTGAATCTATAATGAACAAACTTATAGAAGAAAGGACATGAAAATTTAGTTCTTTGGACGAAGAAGAATAACCACTTATTTTTGTCTTTATAAAAAAGTAACTTATAAAACTTTGTTTAAATCCTTATCTAGGTGAATTTTACTTCTTTTACATTGCCTAGTATAAGGATTTTTTTGTTGTTTCAAGATTTTTTTATAGGACACTAGTGACTTTTTAAAATAATTTTTGACAAAAAAAATAAAAAAAGTATAATATATTAGTATTGTATATATTTTAAGATATGTTAAAAATATTTTAAGAAATGCTGAAAAACAAGGATTATATAGAAATAAAAGGTAAAAACTATTATATCTATTCCAATACATTAGATTTTTCTGATCTTTTGATTGGGAACAAGTGAATTATAGAACTTAGTGAAAAAATTATATATAAAGCAAAAGTTGAAAATCTTTTTTTGATACAAAACGATTTTGATGATAAATGATTAGAGCCTTTGATAAAATCACTCAAAATACATGATTCTGTAAAAATGCTTGATCTAAGTTATAATTTCATCAAAGGGGATTCATTTAATTTCTTTAAAGATTACTTATCTATGACCAAGAATTTGGAGGATATCAATTTATCCAATAACAATATAACACCAGATAATATGAAAATATTGTTTGATTGAATTAAAAACAACAGATCTTTGAAATCAATAGATATATTTAATAATCCTTTAGATATATCTGTAGTAAAAAAGTTAAGAGATGTTTTGATTGTAAACAAATGAGTTCAAAAAATTAGCATAGATTTTTATAACCTTTGATTACAAGCTGCAAAAGAATTTTTAAACCTATTTAAATATAGATCGAATCTTGAAATAATCTATAAATAAAAATACAAATGGATATAGAAAAAATACAAGAACACGTTTTCAAATGAGATATTGACAAGGCTTTTCAGATGAGGAAAAACATAAGAAGAGCTTATAAAAATGAAAAAGATGACATAAAAAAACATGGTCTATGATTAACCTTACTAGTTTTATTAATCAAGAAAAACAAATTTCAAAATTCTGAATCTGAAAAGGTTATGGATGAAATAATAAACTTAACTACAAAGATAGAAAAGGATCTTTTAGATAGATACAATAAGGGAAAAAATGTTCCAAATAAAATGCTTTTGGATGTTTTTTATAACAATACTATCTATAAGATTTTTTATGTAGATTCTTTGTACAGGGATATAAATTATATCTGAGTAGCTGATAAATTTCAAGTTTTAAGGAAAAATCTTGAATGTAATTATAACTTTGTTGAATGAAACTACCACAACTATATGTATTTGCTTCTTCATAGAATAACTTCAAACTATGGTACTAGTTTTTGGTATTTATGAGCTGTAACAATGATAATCACTTTCTTTTTTTGAATATTATATGTCTTTTTAAATTATTTAGATGCTTTGGGATTAAAGGAGGAGTTTGGAGACAAGCCTATTGATTTTTTTCTGTATTTGTCTATTGTAACAATTACAAATGTATGATCAGATGTATGAATAGAAGAGGGTAATTTGCTTATTAGAAGTTTGCTTTGAGTAGAACAGATCTTGTGAGCTATCTTGTTTTGAATATTTGTTATGTTGGTAGCTAAGAGATTATAAAATTATACAATAAAAGTAAACTCTTTGTTTAAGTTCTTTGTATTTTATTTCTTAAATAAATTTTAAATGTGAATTGATAAGGATTATGAAATTAATTCTGCTGAATGTGAGACTAGCATTGAAAACAAATTATCAAGCGAGGAGGTTTGATATTATAAATTATCTTGAAAAATAGATAATATAAGATTGGATGAGAGAGTAGATAGTATGAAAGATGAACTGTCCTGAAAAACTTTTGAAAATTGAGATAGTTTTAGTTTTTTCTTTATGAAGAAGAACTGAAATAAAGTTCATTGCAAAGTAAATGTATCTGATACTACAACCTTATCTTTTGGCTGAGAATCTTATGAATTAAATTTACCTAGAAATGCTAAAATAACAAAAATATCATTTAATGAAAATAAAATATCCATTACTTTAGGTGTTGCATTCATAACTAGAAGTTGAGAAATTGAATATTCAAAAATATTATCAGCTATAGATGAAGCTCTTTATTATTGACAATCAAATATTCAAGCTTGATGAAATGAAATTAAAATATCACAGAAAATTTAAGAGTATATTCAATAAGATTATTGAAAAATACAAAAAGAACAATAATAAATTTATAAATATATTTAATATACAAAAGTTGCTATGCTTTCCTTTATTTGATGAACAATTGTTTCCGCAATAATATTAGGATTTTTTGTTTGGTGGATAACTTGATTTGATGATTTTACCATATTGAATGCTATATATAATAATCAAGAAAATACATTTAAAAACAGAAAATTCATCATTATGTGATTTTTGTTTTCAGTATTAATAATATTGATAATTAGTGCTGTTTTTTCTATTATATGATCCCAATTCCCTAATGAAATTCTTATTTTCTTACTTTTATTATGATGATTTTATATATTTTTTTTAGGTTATTTAACATTTCAAGAAAATAATACTAAAACCAAAAAAGATCATTTTTCATTTGTTCCTTGATGATTTTTATCCTGAATTTTAGCATTTTCATTGAATTCCTTTGATGATATATGAATTAATATAAGTTTAATGATAACTATGTCAGAAGAAATGATTGTTTGATTTATATTTTGAAATTTGTTATGAGCGGTTTTAATGGTGTATTTAGTAAAATCTTTTGGAGAAAATCAGAAATTATCTATTATAAAAAACAAAAAATTTAGGTGATTTTCTTTGATAATCATATCACTAATAGTGTTTTTATCAGCAATAATTCAAATTTACATGTAATTATTATATATATTTATTTGGTTTCTTCAATTTTGTTTTCAAAAATACATAGCATGATCTGCTTTTTTTATCATTTCTTTTGCTTTTGTATCATCATTTTTGAAATCTTCAGTATTGAATTCTGAGCATAATCAAATAGAAACTGTAACAAAACATTCAATTCAATTGTGATATATTTTAGAACTTTCAATATATGATCTTATTTCTTCCAAAAATTTATACAAATCTTTTTCATTTGAAAACATTCAAGTGTTTACAATTCATACTATTTCTTCTCATCAATAACGATAAACTCTTCAATTTACTTTCCCAAAAAATTTTTTTAATACTTTCGCTACATGTATTAAAACTTTGTCTCATAACTCATGTCAATATGTATTATTAAAATCTCTGAAATTATCTATATCAAAAAAGCTTATGGCTCATATTTTTGGCAACTTTTCATTAAAAACATCTATTCATAAATCTATATAATCATCCATTGCTTTTCTATTCAGCAAACCAGTCAAAGGGTCTGTAGTTTTCTCCAAAATCATACTTCATGCATCAAATGCTCATATAATACTATTACCAAGTAATTTAAGTATCATTTTTTCAGATTTATCAAAAACTCTTCAACTGTCTGTTTGATCTATTCATAAGATCATATTGTTTGATCATATACAAATAGCAGCATCATCACCTTCTCATTCAACTCAAATTTGGGAAAATCATTTTTTTAATGCATTTTTGAAATTAGGATTTTTGTCTATTGGAATGATATCTCAAAGTGAATAATTATTTTTTGATAAATAATATACAAACTCTACTTTTACTTTGTCTTGATCATTTTCTAGTAATTTGTATAGTGTTATTTTATCAGTTCACAAAAGCATACAAACTTCTTCAATATGTTGTTTAAATGAATCCATTGAATCAAAAAGTTTTGATCAAGTAATAAATTTTGCTATTTTTTCATTAATTAACAGATTTGATGAACTATCAAGGCAATCAAAGGATTTTGAACTGTTTTGTTCTTCAAGCTTTTTTGATTTGTAAGTCAATTCTGAAGGGTCTTTTGGTTCTTTTTGTTTATCTCAAAAATGTGAAGATTTTTCCATGCTTAAAGATTTTTTAAATAAAAATAAAATTCTTGATTTTTAAAGTTAGTATTTATTGACATATTATTAATTATTTTTTCATTTATTTCAATAAAAAATGTCAGTAAAAAAGATTGTAAAAAATGTTTATTTGAATATTATAATATAATAGATACTTTCACAAGGTAGGAAGAAAATCATAAGAAAGTATCCTTTACGAAGTGAATTAAATACTAAATTCCTTTTTTTACAAATTATGTGATATTGAAAAACTTTGTAAACATATCAAACTATATTCCGAAAAATTTATATTAATGTTTATTTTTGGTAGGTTTTTAATATTTATACTAAAAAAGATTTATTTTATTATTATTTTTTAATGAAAGATATTGTTTTGTTGTGAGTCCAATGATCTTGAAAGTGAACTCAGGCTGAAAAGCTTTTGGAATATTTTTGACCAAAGTATAAGTATTTTGAAGCAGGGAATGTTTTGAGGGCTCTCAAATTAAAACCCAATGCTTTGGGTGATTATGTCAAAAAGACTATAGATGGCTGAAATCTTGTAAAAGATGAGTTTATATCAAACATTTTTTTTGCTTTTTTGAGTACACTGGAATTTGGAGAGTTTATGTTGATAGATGGTTATCCTAGGAAAGAAATTCAGATGATGCAATTCATAGAGAGAATGGATTTTATAAATAGGGATTTTCAAGTTATCTTTTTGGATTTGGACGAGGAAGAGGCAGTAAGTAGACTTTCCAAGAGAAGACTTTGTTATGATTGTGGTCAAGTATACTCGTTAGATGAAATAAAAGATCAAAATAATTGCAAAAAATGTAATGGTGAAAATATAATTCAAAGAGAAGACGATACTCCGGATGCTGTCAAACAAAGATTAAAGTTGTACAAAACTGAAACTCAGGCGGTAATAGATTATTTTCAAAAAAACTCAAAAATAGATGTTATTGATGCTGGAGATAACTCTCAAAAAGTTTTTGAAAAGATTTTGGAAGTGCTTGAATAGCTTTATTTCTTATTTTAAAAACATGGTTGTTTAGTTTACAAAGCTATGTTTTTTTTAGTTGCTGTTTTTCGCAAAATCTTTTCAACAAGAACTAATTATCTTATTATCATTTTTGGGATGTTCATGATAATATTTCTGCTTTTAGCTTTTCTAGTGCATTTTTTGATTCTGATATTACTTCTTTGGTTTCTATTGAAAAATTCAAAAAATCCGCATACTTTTCCATAAATTCTTTTTGACTTCAATAATAATCAAGTTTGTCATGATTTTTGTAAAGTTGTCATGAATCAACTCAAGTCTTTGATTTTAACTTTTCTTGTGTTAGAACTTTTGTATCTCATCATCTTACAAAACTTTTAATGCTTTCTAATAGTCAGTCAGGATTGTCTTTTATATATATGTCAAAACTATCTGAAACTGTACGTTTTACAAAAAATTCACTTCAGGTTTGTAAGTGATTTTCTTCATAATAATTCAAGATCCAATCTGTTAAATTTCATACTAATAATACATTTTCAATATCTAATATTTCATCAAATTTGTTTCAATCGTATTCAAGCTTAAATCATTGATCAAAAGGTGTTATGTCAAGTCTTGGATTTATTTCTTTTAATTTTTGTCTTGCTTTATCTAGTGATAATTCTTCTAATATTTCATTTTGTGTTTCTATTTGTTCTTTGTTTTCAGTCATTTGTATGTTTTTTTATATATCTAAAATATTTATACAGAGTATGATGGTCATACAACATACCTTAAATCTTCAAATTCTTGTAGTTTATAATCTTTTATAGGTACTGGTTCAGTTTTGTTTGATGTATAATAAGGGTCCAACACATAATAGTCTCAATCTTTTCAGACAAAAACCACTATTCTATGTCCTGCATCAGTCAGAGGGTATACATCAAATACATTCGACTTGTTAGTTTTTGCTTCGTTCCTTATATAAGATAATAGTCAATTAATATCTGTTTTTGTTCAGTTGTTTTGTACTATCTCATCTGCTATTTGATTAGCATTTCACCATCTTATTTCATTATAATCTATTCAAAGCCTAGATAAGTTTTTCCTTGCTGTCTTTGAACACCAAGAAATCCGTCTATTTTGGTTTTCGTTGTATGAATATTTTGCCTCAAAGCTTCTTATAGAATTTGGATCTAATCATATTCTTGAATAATCTATTTTCTCTCTTTGTGCTTGTTTTATCAGGTCAGCAAAATCTCTTCATAATTCATTTTCTATTACTAATCATCTGTATATTAATAAGTGATCTTGTGTGCTTCTTTGATAAGGTTTGTATGAATCTGAATATTTGTTGTACAAGTTTTCCATCAGTTCATGATCTGTGGCATCTAATCACATATTCTCCATATATTCCCACAAAAGCATATTGTTGGATAGTATATGGATTTGAGCAAAAATTTTCATATTTTCATTTGTATCTTTGATATCAAACTCTTCTCAAAAAAGCCTTCCATTTAAGTTTGATAATACTTGTGGTAGATTTTCATAATTTATTTGTTCAATTTGAAGATAATCTTTTAGCCAATCTGTATAATTACTATCTGACAGTATTTTTTCATGTATACTTGTAATCTTGTCATTTAGTTCTTCTGGTGAAGCTTCTTTCATTTCTGTTTCTTCGGGTTTGTCTTGTGTTGTTTTCGGCATTTTCAGCTTTTGTCAAACATGGATTATATAATTTGGTCCAGGTATGTCGTTTATTTCAGCTATTTTTTGCCATAATTCATCATCACCAAGTTTTTCTCTAGCTATGCTAGACAAGCTATCACCTCTTTTTACCTGATAAGTTTGTGTTTGTTGTTGTCTTTCTACTTGACTTGTTTGTTGTGTTTCTACTTCTGCTTGTAGCTGTTCAAGTTCTTGGTCTATACTTGTCTCATAGTTATCAACCAAATTAGATAATTCCAAATCTTGTATTAAACGATGGAATATTTCTGTGTTTTGCATTGTAGTGCCACGATAGTGTCATGTAGGATCTACTTGAGAGTACAAAAATTCTTTTGTCTCCCTTGTAGGTGTTATTCATATTTTTACTAAATATCCATTTAGTGTGTTTTTTTCTATATTCTTGTCTACAAAAGATTTTGCTACAAATCATTGTTTTCATTCATATTCAATTTTTATATATTTATATCATGCAGTAGCATCACTTCATTGAATATCAATGCCTTCTTCATCTATTATTTTGATTTTAGATCCATTTTTCGCTCTATCTATTACACTTCATTGTTTATCTCTTATCAATAAATTGCCTCATGATGTGTTGACTTGTCATATATTGGTGTTGGATTCTTTTTCCAAGTTTTTCATAACTGCAAAACTGTATAATCTTGCTACTTCTGTAGCTTTTCAATGATAAGTTCCCCATCAATTACTCAAAAATATTTTTTGGATTGTGGTGTCTTCATCTATATGTCATATTTTTTTTAAGATGTTCAATCATTCTTCTTCTATGTGTTTTAGTAGTTCTGGATCGTTATCTATTTTGTCTATATTGTTTTCGTATCTTTCAAATCATTGCTCAAGATTCATTTTCTAAAATTTATATTTGTAAAATGTCTTACCTCAAATTATAATAAAAAAAAAGAATTTGTCAAAAAAAACAATTGGATTTTACCTTGAACTATTCTTTCATTATCTTTTTTTATTAAATCTAATAGATTACTACATATTTTCCAGTGAACATAAAAAATTAGCTTGACTATGTGTTTTTTTTGTGTATATTGTATTTGGTTTGTACTGAAAAATTTAGGAGAAAAGTTTTGTAAGATTATATATTATAGTGCAAAAAGAGTGGTTATGATAATTTTTAGTATTATAGTTTTTTTATCAGCTAATTTTTGTAAATCAAAGATGAAAGCAACTTTTTAGCAGACAATATTCAAAGTGATATTTTTATAAAAAATAACTATATTCAAACAATGGAGCAAAACAACAATCATGAAAAGTTTGATCCTGTTTATCAAAGAAAGAAGAATTTTGTCTGTAAACTTTTTTGAATAGATCCAGCAGATAGTAATATTGATATAAAAAAAATGATAGATTCTTATGAGCATATGATTGATATTATTGACAATCCTGCTTTTGTGTTTGATGAATCAAAAATTATCTTTACAAGCAAAGAATTGAAAAAACATATATGAGAAAACATAAAAGATATACTTTCTATCTCACATGTTTCGCAGTTAGAGCCTACCAAATGAAGGACAATTAAAGATCCAGATGACAATGTTATGTGATGACTTCAAATAATAGATCAAAAGTACAAAAGAATGATAGTTAATGAGTCTGTTGCAGAAATATCTCAAAAAATTCTTTCTTATGATATGGATATAAAAGAAATTTCTGATATAATCTTAAATTCTATTAAGAAGATAACAAACAGTGAGATGTGATGTGTATGACATTTTGATGATAGTTGAAGTTTTGTCTTGGAATCTTTTACCGAAAATGTGTCAAAAGAATGTAAGATAAAACCATCTTCAAAAAATGAAAAAATAATAATTCATAATTCTTTTTGATTGTTTTGATGGAGCAGGGAACACAAACAAAGCTTTTTTACAAATGATTATGAAAAGGATTTTAGATCAACTGGTATTCCTCAATGACATGTCAAAATAAATAATTTTTTGACAGTTCCTGCTCTTATAGGAAATGATACAAAGAATCCAAAAGTTGTATGACAAATTTCTTTGGCTAATTCTCCAAGAGAATTTACAAATCAAGATATTGAGGATATAAAAAAATTTGCTTTTGTTTATGCTATAGCTATACAAAAATATGAAAAACAACTAAAAGAGGAAAAGCAGAAAAGATTCCAAAAAATAATTTCTGATATATCTCAATCTTTTATATATATAGAAACTCATGAAGACTTTGATAGAACAATAAATGCATCTCTTGATATTATTAGGGAATTTTTTGATGCAGATAGATCTTATATATTTGAATTTTCGCAGGATATGGAATATATGAGCAATACATATGAAGCTGTTAATTCTGAAAAGTGAGTAAGCCCTGAAATTGATAATATTCAAGATGAACCTTTTGATATTTATAATTGGCTTTTTAATAAAATAATTGAAAATGAACCTGTTCAGCTAACTGATATAGAAAAAATTAAATCAACAAGCCCTAATGAATACAAAGAATTCAAAAGGCAGTGAATAAAATCACTTGCATGTTTTCCTTTATCAAAGTGAGAAAAAGTTTTTTGATTTATTTGAGTTGATATGGTGGAAGAACAAAAAACACTCGATGAGGAGGATATATCTTTATTTAGGATACTTTCACAGACAATTTCAAATGTTTTCCAAAAAAGGGATGTTGAAAAGAAGTTAGAGACTGCTAAAGAGCAAGCAGAAGCTGCAAACATTGCAAAATCAAGATTTATTGCTAATATGTCTCATGAGATAAGAACTCCTCTAAATTGACTTTTGTGATCTATGGATATGTTATTAAATTCAGAATTAAGCGATGAAGAAAGAGAGATATTCAAAAAAGCTTTGTTTGATTCACAGGATAGATTGTTAAATTTAATAAACAATATACTTGAAATTTCAAAAATAGAATCGGGTATTGTTGAGTTAGATCTTAAAAGATTCAATTTGGAAGAGTGCCTAAATAGTGTATTTACAACACAAAAGAATTCATTAAAAAAAGATATTGAATTTAATCTTGATATGGACAAAGAATTAAAATGACTGGAAGTATTTTCAGACCCTGATAAACTTGCACAAGTTTTAAACAACTTGTTGTCAAATGCAGTAAAGTTTACAGAAAGAGGAAAAGTTTCATTAAATGTCAAAAAAATCAGTGAAGAGTGAGATAGATTGATTCTGAAAATTAGTGTAAAAGATACTTGAATTTGAATGAATCAAGACGATTTGAAAAACATTTTTGAAGAATTTGTGCAAGTGGATTCATCCTACACAAAAAAATATCAATGAACAGGTCTGTGATTAGCAATAACGAAAAAATTACTAGAAATGATGTGATGAGAGATATCTGTAGATAGCCAAGAAGACAAATGAACAACTTTTCATTTCACTCTTCCTTTGGAAAAAACTCAAGATAGAGTTACAAAAACTAATTTAAAACAAATTCAATCTAAAAATGCGAATATGGAAAAATGAGTTGAATATTACAAACAATTTAGAATAATGTTGGTAGAAGATGATAAGACAAGTCAATTTTTGGCTAAAAAAATATTATCTGAAAGGTGATATTCTGTTGAGACTTATGATGATGGTAGACAAGCAGTGGAGAATTTTGAAAAATGAAGATTTGATACTATATTGATGGATATTCAAATGCCAGTAGTGGACTGAATACAAGCAACCAAAAAAATAAAGCAAATTGACCCAAGTATACCTATAATTGCTTTGTCTGCTTATTCTATGAAAGAAGATATAGATCATATATTAAGTTGTTGACTTGATGAGTTCGTATCAAAACCAATATCCCCAAAAAATGTTTATGATATGTTGGATAAATTTTTGGAAGAAAAATAGTAGATTTATTCTTGTGCTGTTTGTTCTTTTTCAAGATATTTTTCGTCTATTTGTAAGTTTTCTTCAAGATGCTCTTCGTATATTTCTAGTTGTTCTTCAATATAAGGTCAAAAAAATAACATTGAAACAGCTATTAAGTTCACCAAAAAGTGAAATGCAAAAGCATAAATCAAAGATTTCGTTTTGTAATATATGTATCATAATATACATCCTAGGATAAAAATATTTCCTATTACTTGTCGTTCAAAGTGTATCAAAGCAAAAATAAAGGCAGATAGACAAATTCAGATGGCCGGAGTATATTTACTCAAAAATATTTTGGTGATAAATCATCTATAAATTATTTCTTCTATAAGTGGTCATAATATAGTAACAATCAAAAAAATGATTATATATTCATAAATATACCTTGTTGGTATGCCTCATAGTATTTCGGCTACTTCTTGTTGCCCAAAAAATCAAGGTATCTGTATATTCAAAAGACTTATTATTGCAAGAAGTGTTCAACTAATTAGCAAGTAAATCATATACATTCAGATAGTATTCCAAATCAAACTACCAAAAGAAATCCATACTATTTGTTCCTGATAAAACTTGTAAACAAAATTTATTAATTGTCTTAAAGGAAGTCTTTTCCAAACATAAAATCACACAAAAAGAAAAAAAGTTACAAAAATTTGCTGTATGATAAAAAGTATTGTGAAATTCAATATATATGGGAATCATTCAAACAACAAAATAAAAGCTTCAAAACTTTCCGGGAAAAAAGTATAAAAAAAAGTGATTAAAAAATTAATTGATAAATACAATATTATAAATATCAAGATTCACAAAATATCTCTTTGCATTTTTTCTTTATTTAATAATAAATTAGCTAATAACTTCTTTTTGTGCTATTGCTATTGAGTTTCTTCAGTTCCAAGAATTTATTAAGTTTCATTTGTTATCCAAATATAATAATTTTTCAATACAAAATCAAGCCTGTTTGGTTAGTCTGATTTTTTCATTTTGTGTAAAAATGTGATAATACCTTTGGTATATTTGATTTTCTCATTTCCAAGGTATATACAAGTCATTTGCTTTTAGATATCCTAGAGTAAAAAAGTTTTTACAAAATGCCTTAAATATATATTTTTTGTATTTTTTTATGAATCGTTTGGAAAAACACCAATCTATGAAAATTAGGTATCATTTGTATTTTAAAATTCTGTAGATGTTTTTCAAAATAATTAATCTTTCTTTTTCTGTAGGAATATGTTGAAGACTTGCTATCAAAAAAACAAAATCAAAACTTTCTTGTTTCTGTGTTTCTATAAAATCTATCATATCATTAGCTTCAAACTTAGAATTAGGGAATTTATTTTTTGCAATTTGAATTAAATTCTCTGCAATATCTACTCATGTGTAATCTATATTTTTTTTGTGAAAATCTTGATTATCAGTTAAAAATTGTAAAACATTGGCATTGCCACATCACAAATCCAATATCTTTATGTTTTTTTTCCTACTCTGTTTGATTTGTTTTAAAATAATTTCAAATTCTGGCCAAATTTTTTGCCTTGTGGTGTCTCGTTTTTGACTTTGTTGATTATAAAAATTTTTGGTCTGTTGTTTTGTGTTATTTTTTATAAATTTGGAATATATCATAAATACAAAGGATTATTTAATGATAAATTTTAAAGTGTTCCAGCTTTATTCTTTTTGGCTCAAACTAAATTATCCTTGTGATAATAAACATTATTACACAAAAAACAAACATTTTTTAAACTAAAAATTTATCAGCCTTTGGGTTAGGCCTTTGTAAAGTAATTGTTCTGTTTAGTTAGTTTTTTTTCAAAGAAATTATATAAGTTTTATGAGATGGAATGTATAGTTAATTCCATATCTTTACAAGCTTTTATTAAAATAGGCTTTTGCAGTGTTGTTCTCATCTTGTAGATTCCATATTATTACAGTGATTTTCCTGCAAAAATCCTTCTTCATAGAGTGTTTCAATACCTTCTAATAGTATATCTTCTTGGACTTGTTCATCGGTTTCTTCAAATATATTAGAAGGAGAATTCAAATATCTAGCCCTGTAAAAGTTTTCTGCTAACTCGTTGTATTCCTCGTAAGACAAATTATTTTCAAGTTCTTGTATATCAAAATTAGAATTTCATAAACATCTTCACAAGTCTGAAAATGATACAGTATTTTGGCAGGTATTGTCTGTAACTTCCATAATTTCACTTTTTTTGTTTTGGAAAGAAGAAGGTTCATAGTTATTTATGCTTTCTTGAATTTTTTGATCTTTTTGTATTACCTGTTTAATTTTGTCTTTATCTTCTTCCCATTCTTTCAACAGGTCATCTATCAATTCATAAAACTCTGATTCTCAAATATCTTTCAAATCTTCTGTATTTAGTTGCTCCCTTTGTAAAAAATTGTCAACTATTAGTTTTGATACTTGTTTTTCTCCTATTTCATTTGAATGAATATAGTCAAAACCTGCAGTTTTTTCATCCGATATTTCTTGTGATGTTTCATCTGTTATTATTTGTTGATTGTTGTTTAATCTATTATAATGCCAATAAGTATCCATTGCTTGTCATATTTTTTTTTGTTTGTCGGAAGAAACATTTTTGATAATTCATTCTTGGATGTCTATGTTTTTTAGTAATTCCTGAAATACATTTTGGTAGTTTTCTTCTTTGTTGGGCATATCTTCATATCATGGTAAATTCATAGTATTTTGATAATCACTGTGTTGTTCTTGTGTATCAAGATTAACTAATAAAATTATCACAAAGAATGCTATAATAATAGACAAACTTATTATTAAAAGTCTTGAATTCATGGTTTTGTTGTAATTGAGTTAAATTAATTTGTAGGGTATTCAGCTACACATCTAACATTAAAAGTATGATCTCAGTAGTAACTATCTGAAAATAATGGTCAATCAAACGCTTCAACAATTGAAGTCCTATCATTGTTAGCGTAATAAGTATCACTTAGAATCATTCTATTTTTTATTTCTCTTGACCAATAATTTTCATTAGGGTTATATCAATCAGCATAATCTTCTAGCTTATCTCGTAATCCTCTTCTAGGTGGTAAATCCCAGATATCTCACTTACTGATACAATATCCTTTAGCATCATCCCAATTCTTTTTGTTATTAGCATCATTATTAGTAGTTATCAAAACATTTCCTCAGCTTTCTCATATTACTGTTTTGTCTCATATCTCACACCCTAGAAGATCATTTATATTATCTTTTATTGTTTGGATGTTTTCATCATTTATTTCATCATACTCATTACAAACTGTGGTTCCTGCACTTTCGCAAGATCCTGTATGAGCTACGTCAACTCAAGCATTTCCCGCTTCACATTCGTTTGAATAAGTCTGTCAATCTACTCAACATACTGGATCAAAACCTTGTGAACACATTGTAGTTGGTTGCTGCTCTTCAAAATTGGCTGTTATTGTAATGTCCTTTTCTGGCATTTCAAAACTTGCATTGTTAGCATTATCAGGATTATTTACATTAATGTTACTACTTGTTGTCCATTCGTCAAACTCAAACTCTTCATTAAATATATCGATTTCTAATTCTACAGTATCTCCAGGATAATAATCTCATGCTCATACCAATCCTGCTACTTGTTCTGGTTTTTGGTCCAAAGTTACTTTGTATTCATTAATTTCCTCAAATTCAGCAATTAATTTTACATCTTTACCTGGCATTTCAATTGTTATGTCCTTTTCAAATATATCTTCAATTATTTCAGTGTCTCCAGTCCAATAATTAAATAATGTTTCGCTATAACTATTTATATTTATCTCCTCTCAAACATAATAAGATTGTTCAGATTCTTGTGG
>CAYMVT010000012.1:17203-18787 GCA_964394325.1 uncultured Candidatus Peribacteria bacterium
AACTATTTATATTTATCTCCTCTCAAACATAATAAGATTGTTCAGATTCTTGTGGATCAAGAGTTATGTATCAGTCTCATTGTATTTCAATATCCAAATTGAACTTACAGCTATTTCATATTACAAAGTTCCATATAAAGTATTTATTATTTGATCAATTTATTTTGTAGTTTGGGCACAATGTAACCATTTTGGAATCACTAAAATGTTCGTAAGCATCTTCAACTCATTCAAATATTATTGCATCTACTAAACCATTTTCTGATTTTTTTAAATTATTAATACTGTGTATTCAACTATCATAATTGTACTCCCACTTATTAGCATGTAATTTTCTCTCCAGTTCTATTTCAGCAAAATTCCTGATTTGTTCATTATTATTTGAAGTTTCTTTTGACAGGATGTATTCAAAGAATGTCTCAACAAATCTTTCTTTATTAAATCAAAACAAATTATCATTTCATTGATATAATTCAAACTTAATTAAACTTCATATATTTTCATAAATTTTGTCATCATCTTGTTGTTTTATTGGTTCGTACAAAGTGGAAACTCTTTGAATTCCATTTCAAATACTGTTTAGTTCGTAATAGAAATTAAAAAATCATCTTAAATTTATGTTTTCTCTTTTTTCTTCTTTTATTATTTTGTTTATATTATCTAACCTGATTGATAAATTATCTCATATATTTGCTCTTTCCTCGTCTCAGTCTTGGAATACTCATCAGATATATGATATTAGGAGTTCATCGAGTGGATGTTCAAACTCTTCAATATCATCTTGTATATCTTCTATTCATTCAAAAATTTTTGAATAATTTGTTGTAGTTTGATCGGCTATGTCAAATATATCGTTTTCTAGATCATAAAATTGAAATTTGTCATCGTGTCATATTAAATTTATTTCTGGGCAGGTTGTAGTTCCATCAAAATTTTTTAACAAACTGCAACTTAATCAATTTATTATTTCTGCTCATATTCACACATCTTTTAGTGTCACACTCCCAGTTAATGAATCTGTAAAATCTTCCTTATTATCATGCTCTGAAAATTTTTCATGCCACTTATCAAATGTTTGTATACTGTCTTCATCAAAGATACTTTCCAAATCTATTCAATCAAAATGATTTATGGAAGAAATTAGACTATTTATAGTTTTGAGTTGAAAAAAGGTTATATCCACAAAGGTAGGCTGGGATGTGGGTGTTCAATCAAACAATTTATTTTCTATTTCTTCTTGACTTATTGATATATTAGCATTGTCTGATATCAAAGAAAAATTTTCAAATAAATTATTATTAATACTGAAATCAATTGTAGAAAGAGACATATATTCTCAATTTGCTTTGAGTAATTGAAGGCATTCATTAATTTCTTCTGGACTTAATGTTTCTTCTCAGATTCATAATAAGTTCGATCATAGGCATTTATTAACTTTTTCTTCTTCTGCATTTGATACTCAAAATGACGAAAAAAAGATAATTAAGAATAACAAAGATTTGAATACTATTTTTGTTTTCATTTTGTTTTTTATTTATGATTTTAAAAAATTCTTAATAGATTATAATTAAAAAAATAGAAATG
>CAYMVT010000013.1:0-2835 GCA_964394325.1 uncultured Candidatus Peribacteria bacterium
GATTTATCTGATACTGCTTTCAATGCTAATGTAGTTGGTTCTACGTTTACATTTATAGAAAGTGGTGACGTAGAAATATCTAGGCATTCAGATAGTTTATCTAGATCAGTGCTTACTCCTTCTAATGAACTTAAACAAGTATTCAAATTAGAAATGGAAGCTTCTGATGATAATATGACTTTGGAAGATCTAGATCTAGCTCTAACAGGTGATGATCAAATTGATCTTTCTTCAAGTCTTAGAGATGCTGTATTGTATGTTGACGGTAATGAATATTACGGTTTTGATACAATGTCAGGTGATTATCAAGTTTTAGAATTTGAAGATATGGATATCTCTCTTCCTGCTGATGAAAGAGTTACTATGGAAGTTAGAATGTCATTCTTTGATTCAAGTTCTGCTGAAAGATTTAATAAAAATCTTAAACTAGCAGTTGCTAAAGCTGTATTTGTTTCTGACTCTACTGGTTTGGAAACTGTAATGGAATGGTATGAAGATATAAATGTTATGTCTAGAAATCATCTATTTGCTAGGACATTCCCAGTTGTAACTATGGGTAGCAATGCTCGTGGTGAACAAGAAGTGGAAATTACTGCAGATGAGAATAGAAGATTGGAAATAGAAGAATTAAAAGTTAGAGTTACATGAGATGTTAATTTGACTTGAGCTAATGTAAGTATGCTTGAGTTGTATGCTTGATCTGATAGAATTAGTCTTGATGGTGATCCTACTGTAGATGGTGATGTTATTACATTTGACATAGACTGATTTGAAAGAGTGTCAGCATGACAAACTGAAATCTTTGAAATAAGAGAACTTTGAGAAATAGAAAAAGATGATTTTGATAGCATGAGACTTAGAGTAGTTGGTATGAAATATACTTCAGGAACAGGTGAGCCTACTATAACATTGGATGATGATTCTAATGAATATAGAAATACTGGTATACCTACAAGTACAGCTACAATAAGTGATTAATATGCTGCTATTATTAATCTTTTGTTAAACTTATTCACTTAAGTTTAGATCCTCATTCCTCCGGGAGTGGGGATTTTTTTGTTTTTGTGTTGGCGCCCGGGCGCGATAAGAAGGGGTATTCTACGGCAAAAGATTGTAACAAAAGGGATGGAGTACCCCCACTCCTAAAGTTGGTAACAAAAGGGATGGAGTACCCCAAAGGATTGTAACAAAGTTGAGGGGATGTTTTTCTCGCCTGCGTTTTGCGCCCGGGCGCGGAAAAGATATTAGTTTTTACCTGAGATTTTCGTGTAAAATTCACGCCCGGGCGCGGAAAAATATCTTGAAAAACCCTTTAAAATAATTATTATATTCGCGCCCGGGCGCTTTACTTTACAAGATAACAAATCGAAATGCCTATTAGATATTTGAAACTATATCCTTATATTTATTATCATATTTTTAACCGTGGTTTTGAAAAACAAACAATTTTTTTTGATCATTATGATTATGATAGATTTTATAAGATCATTTTAAAATATTGAAAAGAAGATTTTCCAAAAATAGACTTAGCTTCCTATTGTTTTTTGCCAAATCATTTTCATTTGATTTTAATTTCAAAAGCAGAAAGTGAAAATTATATATCAGATTTTATGAGAAAAATTCAGCAATCTTATTCACAATATGCAAAAGCAAAATATTCTTTGTGAAAAGGTCAGTTTTTTGAATGAAGATTCAAAGCAAAAGCTATCCAGGATGATAACTACTTACAACAATGTTTTGTTTATGTAAAATTTAATGCTATTAAACATTGATTGGTAGAAAATATAACAGATTGGGCTTATACAAGCTATCATATGCTAGATAATGAACAAAAAAACAAATATTTAAAAATTACTGATGATATATGATTATTAGAAGAATTGGAGTTTTAATGTTTTTTGTTGAATTATTGATAGTTTTGAATATATTATCGTTGATAAAAATTTTTGAAAAAATGACTTTAAATCCTAAAAACATTTACAATTATGCCAAAAGCACTATTTATAATTGCAAGTGAAGGTTTCCAAGACTGGGAGTACAATGAACCAAAAACAATATTGGAAAGTGCCGGGTTTGACATCAAAGTAGCATCTACCAAAGTATGAAAGTGCTATCCTTACCTTTGAAAAATTGATGCTAATTCTGATATGATATTACAGGATGTTGAAGTGGATGATTATGATGTAGTGGTGTTTGTGTGATGACCTTGAGTGCCAAATGATGTATGAGCAGATGATGCATATATTAATATATTCAAAGATGCTTACCAAAAATGAAAAATAGTAGGTGCTATATGTATTGCTCCTGTGATATTGTCTAACTCATGACTTTTTGAATGAAAAAAAGTAACATGTTTTGACTGATGAAAAGGAGAGCAAATTGAACAAGTAAAATCAAATTGATGACACTTTACTGGGAATGATGTAGAGGTTGAATGAAACTTGATAACGGCAAACTGACCTAATGCAGCAAGTGATTTTTGATTCAAGATATTGCAAGTATATCGTCAAAATGAATTATAGATATTTTTTGCTTGTATTTAGCTTATTTAGTGTACACTAAAAAAATATCA
The DNA here is from genome assembly GCA_964394325.1 of uncultured Candidatus Peribacteria bacterium. GTDB lineage: Bacteria > Patescibacteriota > Gracilibacteria > Absconditabacterales > Absconditicoccaceae > CAYMVT01. The sequence continues at coordinate 2,573 of CAYMVT010000013.1, forward strand.
AAAATGCACACTAAATTATAAAATTCTTTATTTTGAAAACATACTTGTTTACTATGCTTTAGTTTTTTGGTGGCTGCTTTTCGCGAAGCGAAACATTAAAAAAATTAAAGTTCCATAATGTGATCTTTTTTGCTTCTTTTTAGTAAAAAGAAGATTATATATGATGATGTGGACTGTTTAAGCAGGCTCTATTTAGAGTATATTAATATTTTTTATGCTAAAAAGGAAGATTAAAAATTACAAAAGTTTGACTGTATATTGTC
>CAYMVT010000013.1:2935-14778 GCA_964394325.1 uncultured Candidatus Peribacteria bacterium
TTTTTTATGCTAAAAAGGAAGATTAAAAATTACAAAAGTTTGACTGTATATTGTCAATGCTGACTCAAGCTTGTAAAGTACAAAAAAATAACTGATGGTCGTTTGATAAAAATCCACAAAGATAGAATAATACAAGATTTTGCAGGAATTTTTGGTAGTAATTTTGATAATGAAAATACTGATATATATTGTCCTAATTGTGGAGGAAGGTTGGCTACTGTTAAATGTGTGAATTGAAAATATGTTAATAAATTGAATCAATGAATGATATGAAACATAAAAAGATAAATTTATCAATCTATATTAATTTTGTTATATGTACTTTGCTATTTTTTGAAAAAATCATGAATATTCACTAAAAGAAATTAATTTGATTCAGCCTCAAAATCTCAAAATCAAGTGAAATATAGCCTTTTTTGATGATTGTAATTTTGATTTGGTTCCAAATCTTGGTGGTGTTGTCAAATTTTGAAGAGTGATAAAAGATAATGAATTGTCTGATTTGGTCTCTGGTAAGCTTGTTGGAACTAATGACAAAAATTTTGGTAATTATTTAAAAAAAGAGTTTGGTGCTTTGAGGTATAAATTGCTTGATATTCAAACCTCCAATTTGGATGTAAAAAAAACTTGAGTAGAATTATTGTTGTTCAAAAATATCCAAGACATTGGTTTTGAGTCTGATTTTCAAAAAGGCTCATTTGTTTGACTGGTTTTTGAATATCAAAATATAAATTTCTATTCACAAATAGATTTTGATAAACCTGTAAGCGGTATGCAAGTGGGTATGATTCCCAGCAAACTTGCTAATATTATGATAAATATAGGTGTTGTAAATTCTGGCATTCCTTCAAAAAATGTAAATATTTATGATCCTTTTGTTTGATTTGGTACTATATGATTTGTTTGTAATTGACTTGGTTTCAATTTTATATGATCTGATATTAATATAACCCCTGCAAAGCAAAATTTTAAGTGGTGGCAAAAAACATCCAGTTTTGATCCCAAAAAACTTTTTAAACTTTACAAACACGATGTTAGAGAAAAATTTTCAAAGAATTTTTTGAAAAGTGTTAACTTGATTGTAAGTGAATGATATTTGTGACCAGTTATTAGGAAAAACACAAACAATAAACAGTTTTTAGACAATCAAAATAAAATATTTGACTTGTATACTAATTTTTTTGAAAATGTGTTTGATTTTTGGTGAAAAATTAATATTGTAATAACTGTTCCTTATTATTTGAATTATGATTGAAATATTTTGCAGCAACAGCTTTGAAACTATTTAACAAAAAATAACATCAAACATAAATTTATGAATACTATATACAAAAGACAAGGTCAGCTGGTTTGAAGGCAAATTCTTATTATCGGATAGACTTATATTTTCTAACTTATCAAATAAAGCCTTTTTTTAGAAACTGTAGGGTATATTTATCATACAATACAAAAATTTAATGCTTTCATTATACATACATATTCCTTTTTGTAAAAGTAAATGCTGATATTGTGATTTTTTTGTTTTTCCTGTTGATAAAGCTTCCCAATGAAGTGAGTATTTTGATAAGTATACTAAGGGAATCATTCAGCAAATTGACTATTACTGAAAAATTTTCCCAAACGAAAAAATTAGTACTATATATTTTGGAGGTGGTACTCCTTTGGTGCTTGGTAAACAGAATCTTTTTAATATAATTGATAAAATCTCAGATACTTTTGATCTTACTCAATGCGAAGAAATAAATTTTGAATTAAATCCAGACCCTTTTGAGGATGTACTTGATTTTATTGCTTGCGTTAATAAAAAATATAAAAACTTTTTTAGAATTAGGTATAGTTTTGGTATTCAGTCTTTGGATGATCAAATTCTTGATAAAACAAACAGAGGTTATGTTTATAATACTTTGATTTGATTTATCAGAGATTTAGTTAACTACAAAAAAGCAAACAATGTTTTCAATTTTGATTTTATATGTTTTGGTAAGTTTGCAGATTATCAAAAATTATTACTACTACCTGATTACAAGCTCAACTTCTTAAAAGATTTTATCAATAGTTGATTTGCAGATAGTTTTTCTGTATATACAATTGAGCTGTTTCCGGGTAGTTTTATGTACAAAAATTTTGATGTTGATCAAGAAAAAGTAACCAAAGAATTTCAAGTATACAAAAAAATTCTTTATAATGCAGGTTATAAAAGATATGAAATATCAAATTTTGAATTGCCCGGTAAAAGGAGCTTACATAATATTAAATATTGGAAATTAAGGCAGTATCTTGGACTGGGGCTTGGTGCTAGTTCATTTTTGTACAAAGATTATGCAAACAAAGTTTTTGAGCAACTGTCAAAAGGCTCTCAAGCGGTAAGATATGAAAATACTATATCCTGGAAAGATTTTTTGAATGGAAAGGTTGATCATCAAAAGGAAGTCTTTGATCTAACTTATCAGGATTTGCTTACAGAACAATTCTTTCTATGATTGAGAACTGATCTTTGAATAACTGCATTCCAAGATTATGAAGAAGTTTTGGTAGAAAATTACCAGTCAATTGTCGAAAAATTAATTGATAAAGGATACATTTTGAATACTTCTTGAAAAATTTTGCTTTCTGATAAATGAATGGATATTTATAATGATATTATCACTGAACTGATATGACAAAACATCTTATAAAATCCAGACTTTTTTAGTCACTGTTAGACTTATTTAATCGTATTTTATTACAAGATGAAAAAAGAAAAAATATTCAATGATCTAAAATACCAAGTAGAAAATTTTATATCTGAAAATCCTGATTGAGTTGTAATTATCACATGACCAACTGCAAGTGGAAAGACTTCTATCTCTATAAGTTTGGCAGAGTATTTTGGTAATGTAGAAATTATAGGAGCAGATAGTAGACAGGTTTACCAGTATATGGACATATGAACTGACAAGGTAGACAAGCAAACAAGACAACAAATAAAACACCATCAAATTGATATAATAACTCCTGATAAGTTTTATACAGTTTGACAGTGGAAAAAATCAACTTCCAACATAATCAAAAAAATACAAGAAAGGCAAAATATTCCTTTGGTAGCTGGAGGGACTGGGCTTTATATTAGTAGTATATACAAAAATTTTGATATTCCTGAAGTGCCACCTGATTTTGTCTTGAGAGAAGAACTAAAGCAAAAAGAACTCAAAGACCCTTGATGTTTGCACAATGAATTGCAAAATATAGATCCCAAGCAAGCAGAAAAAATACATCCCAATAGTTATAGATATATTATTAGAGCTTTGGAAATATATTACAAACTTGGTAAAACAAAATCTGAGCTTTCTCAGCAAAAAACACCAGAGTTTAATATATTGATGGTAGTGTTGTGGCCACAAAAATCCTTTTCAAACAAACTAATAAAAGATAGAACAAGTAAAATGTATGAATTATGATTGATACAAGAAGTCAAAGATCTGCTTGATATGTGATATGATGAAAATTTACAGTCTATGCAATGAATTGGTTACAAACAAACTATTGAATATTTAAAATGACTTGTTAGTTTGGATGATGCTGTGCAATCAACAATTCAGGCAACTATCAAATATGATAAAAGACAAAGAACTTGGTTTAGATGATATTATAAAGACTGTAATATATCTCCTCAAAAAAATGCACAATATTTGTTCTACAATAATGATTTTTAATTTAAATTACCACAAAAAACTATGAAAAAAATAATTTGTATTTTGGTTTGCAGTATATTTGCTTATCCTGTCCTTGGTATTTCTTATGATCTTTCTCCACAAGATAAGAAAGTTGTTGCTGATTTTGTAGTAAGACTCAAAAATGTATATGATGAGCAACCTTGAAAAGTTGAAATAGTTTTATCAAATATAGAAAGAGTTAAATCAGATTTTGTGAATGATCAAAGAACATATGCTGTTATGTCTTTTTTAGAAAAATTTACTAATCTTTACAAGGAAAGATTTATTTTGGAAGACAAAGAAGACCTACCAACAGAGCTTGAAGATGACAAAAAACAGGAGGAAGATAAAAAAGAAGAAAAGGAAGATTATTTAGAAGAAAAAGAAGAGACAATAGAAGAAAAAGATGTTGTATTTGATGAGTTTGACTTTGAAAAATATGATGAAAAAATACTAAGTATAGACTTGGAAAGTAAGATTGATAATTGATTGTTAACAGACTTGTATATTTTTAACAACTGAGATGATTTGGATCTGGATTATCTTGTTCAAGATATTGCACTTGTCCATGAAGATCAAAAGATAGCTTATTGATATGTACTTGAGGATAAGTTTATACATTTTCAAGTAAGTGGACAGGGGCTGTATCTGCCTAGGAGAGATTTAGTAAATGTTGAAGTATATTTGAATCTCAACGAGCCAAAACAATCAAACCATGTAGGTAAACTAGAATTTTGACTTTGAGAGTCTCCAATTGATAAGGTGGATTGAACTTCAAGTTGAGCAAGAGTTTTGTCTGAATGAAGTGGCAGACCTATGAATGTAGAAATTGATTTTAGATCAACTTTCAAAAAGTTCGTTTTGAAGTCGTCTTTTTTGGTAGAGGATAAAAAAGATTTTTCTCCAAGTTTTAGACAAGCATACAAATTTGATCTTTTTGCTGGGAACAGTAGATTGATATTTGATAAATTTAGATTTGATATGTCATGATCTTTTGTGAATTATATTGATGATAATGTTGAATTTGTGCTGTATTATCAAGGGGATAAATTTTGAAAATCAACAGGCGATGAGATTGTATATGATAGATATATTGATATTACACATACCTGAGATAGTATAAATTATGTTAGTGCGAATAGTGTATGAGACTTTATTTTGGAAATACAAAATCAGTCTAATATGCAATGATCAAGAGATATAAGGTTGTATGATATTGCAATTCAAGATTGATTTGGCAATATTATTGATTGATTTTATAACTATGCAAATACAGGTTTGCCGTGAAAGTGGATAAATTATAGATATTAATTGTTGTTTTTTAAAGTGCTATAGATAGGTGTTATTGATTATTTTATAATCTCAATAAACATCTTTAAATTCAATTTGACTACAACTCAAAAGCATCTTTTTGCTTCATTCTGTTTGTCAATAAAGATAATCTCATAATATTTTTGCTCAGTTTGCTGATAGGTGATATCTTATTTGGTGAGTTCTGCCTGTTAGTATTTCCATATAAATTTCATGATAATCATTAATTTGCTTTACATTAATGATTTTTGTTATTCATTCTTTTATATGAGGTCTTGGAACTTTGGGTATTACTTCTTGTTGTATATAAAAAGGTTTTTTTTGTTCAGCAAAGAATTTTTGGCCCTGTTCATTAAGTTTGGCAGTGGCTTTATAAAATTTTTTTAATGGAATGCTTTCTTTTTGGTTTATAGTTTTTGCATTGCTTTTGGAATGAAAGAGCTCCTTGAAGTGTTGCAGTCATTTTTCTGTTTTTACAATTATCATTGGTCAATCTGTTTCTTTGTCCAGTCTATGTATCAATCATGCCCTGATAAAATTTCATACATACGGAGTATCTTTGAATTTTTGATAAATAAATCATACAACACTTGGGCTGGATATATCCCAAATGCTTCCAGGGTGGGATAGTATTCATTTTGGTTTGTACACAACAAGGTAGTCTTTTTCTTCTAATAACACATCAAGACTTTCCCAAGCAAAATCTTGTAATATCTCGGTAGAAGTAAATCTTTGAAGATTTTCAATTTGTATCTCATCTTGGGGTTTTAGGTTGTAGGATTTTTTGGTTGTTTTTCAATTTACTAACACTCAACCTCTTTGTATTATATGATGAAAAAAATTTCTAGAAAATCAAAATTTTTTTACAAGGAATTTATCTAATCTTTCTTGTTGTAAAGTTTCTTCATAAATTATTTTATCCATTAATAAAGTTTTGTTATCAATTTGTTATAATGTTGGGGCTCAGCAGTTAGGGCAGTATTCATATTCTTCAGGGTACTTGGTTTTGCATTCTTTGCAGTCAATATTTAGTCATTTTCAGCAAAATATACAATGTTTATTTTCTTTGTTGTTTTGTCATTCGCATCATGTACATTGAACTATTCATAAAACCAAAGCTTCTCTCCAAGGGATTTTGTCATATTTGTAATTAACAGGTCTTATTAGTATATAAACCAATAGTCAAAATATTGGAGTTAATATTGCAACCAATAATATTGAAAGTATTTGCAAAAATATATTATCTGTCCTTAAAGATATATCTTTGGTAGTCCACAACACAGCCCATACCCATATAAAAACACCTATTCATACAATTATAGTTACTACTCAATCTGCTATGTTTGTCTGTGCAAAAATATTTTCTAGTTCCATTTTTTTGATGTTTATTAAATAAAAGTATTACATTATATTTTTTTCAATTATTCTTATTAGCTCATTCTTGTTTTTTAGTTCCTTTAATACAAATTGCATTTTGGATGGATTTGAGATGTCTAAATCTACATTTATTATTGTTTTTCATTCTTGTTTTGTGTTTACATTGATGTTTGATATATTTATGCTAAAGTCTGAAAAAACTGATAGTATTTGTATTAATGCTCATGGTTTGTCTCGTATTTTAATTTTCATATGTATATTGTAAAGATTGTTTGTTTCTTTGTCCCAATATGTTGATATTAGTTTTTCGTATGAAATGCTTTCTATGGCTTTGCATTTAATACAATGAATTTTGATTCAGTCTCTTGTAGATTTTCATATTATTTTATCAGGATGTTTTGGTTTGCATTCTGGACAAAAGTAATAATTTAAATTTTCATATCAATCAACTATTACTTTTCATGTTATGTATGTTGGTTGCTTATCTTCGGTTTTTGTGATATTTTCTTCTTTGGCTTTTTCATTTTCTATCTGTTTTTGTCTATGTTTTTCTTCTGAATCTATTTTTGGATAGTATTTTTTTATTAATTTTGTTGGAGATATCTGCTTGTCATGGACTCTTAACAACAGATTTTCAAGATTTTCTTGGGAGTTATTTTTTTTGATCAAGTCTTGTTTGTCTCATAAAGCTGGTAATGAATAATATTTTAGTTTTTCGTTTACCATATTTTGTGCTTCTTGGATGTGTTGTTGAAGTTGATTTTGTCTTATAAATTTATTTAACTTTGATTTTGAAGAAGGGTTGTGCAAAAAATCTATCCAATTTGCAGATGCAGAATACTTTTTTTTGTATGTTTTTATATTTATTATGCTTCAGGTTTTTAGTTTATAATCAATTGGGACTATCTTGTCATCTACAAATGCTGCTTTGAATTTCAATCATACCTCGCTATGAACCTTGAAAGCAAAGTCTAATACTGTGCTACCTGGAGGCATTTCCATCACATCACCGTTTGGAGTATATACAAAAATATTTTTGTCCAAAGCTTCTATTTGTAGTGTGTTTTGGAAGTCTTCGTTTTTTTCAGTTGTTTGGAAGTTGTTTACTATTTCTTGTAGTTTTTGTATCCATTTTGCTTGTTTTTGTGATATTTTTACTCATGCTCACTTTTCTTTGTAGGCAAAATGAGCAGCTACTCAAAACTCTGCAAAATGATCCATTTCTTGGTCTCTAATTTGTATCTCTACTGGAAAACTAAACATTCATATAACTGTAGTATGGAGACTTCTGTATCAGTTGGCTTTGGGTAATGCTATATAATCTTTGATTTTTTTTATCAAGGGAGTGTATTTGTTATTGATTGCTCATAATGCCGAATAGCAGTCAGCAACGGACTTTGTAATAATTCTAAAGGCTAATATATCCATTATTTTGTTTGGATCATCCGTTCAATATTTCTTTAATTTTTTATTTATTCTATAAGGACTTTTTATCCTTCATTTTATACTATCATATTCAATATTTGAGTTGTTTAAAACTTCTTCAATTTTTTTGATTCATTCGTCTACATAAAAATGGTTTTGTTTTCAATGTTTTTTTTTGATATGAGTAAAAATTCTATTAAAACTTTTGTTATTGAGAATATAAAATGATCAATTTTCTAAGTAATTTTGGAATACATGCAACCCAAGTCTCTGTGAGATTGGAACATATATTTTTAATGTTTCTTTTGCTATTCTTTTCTTTTTTTCTTCTTTTGGGTGAAATTTCAATGTTTGAATATTGTGAATACGATCGGCTATTTTGACAAATATAACTCTCAGATCCTTTCACATAGCAAGAAATGTTTTTTTGAGAGTTTCTAAGTTTCTGTCTTGTCATTCGTATCTTACTTTGGATACTTTCTCTAAACTAATACAAAGGTCTGCAACTTCTTTTCCAAAAACTTCTTTTATGTATTCGTATGAATAGTCAGTATCTTCTATTACATCATGCAATATACATGTTTGAATGGTTTTTAGGTCTGGCCTAATTTTCATCAAAAACAATGTTGCTTTTAGTGGGTGTATGAAATATGGCTCTCATGATATTCTTTGTTGTCATTCATGCGCAGCTTTGGCAACTTGATAAGCCTTGTCTATTCATTTTAATTGTGCTTTTGGAAGGTGTTTTGAAGCTTTTTCTTTGATTTCATCTAATATAAAAACAGGATCAGTATCAAACACTGGTTCATAGTTCAAAAAATTTTCAAGTTCATTTATGTCCATTCTTTTTAATAAAATACGAGTTTTAAATTTTACTTCTTAATTTATTTTCTATATACTGCACTTTGCTAAGGTTTACAAGGACAAAAGCCTAACCTATTTGATAAGGGAAAGACTTTTCATCTTGATCCAGTACCCCTTTCAAAAATTAGTTTTAAGTAATATTATTTCAGCTTTAATTAACTGTTATCTTATAATATTAATGATAATTTTTCAAATAGATGCCTGATAGATAGTAATTTTGATACTTTTAAAGTGATATATAATTTAATTTTTGAAGTTAGTCATGCTTGTGCAAAGTTCTACTTTTCCTTGTCAATGTCATACATATTCTACAACAGAGCAAAATCTTAGTTCTTTTGCAGTGGGGTCTGAGCAGTCATTTCAAGCTCAATCAGTATCATTTCAACGATCGCAATCTAATGTGCTGCCTTCTTTTTTGTCATACAATCACTTAATATCTATCATGCGAAAAAAACTTCATTCTGGTGAAGGGTTATCATCTCAAGGGCAGGGTGTCCATCTGGAAGCATCTTCATTTGAACATAATGCGAATGTCCTGTCATCATCTGTTATTCAGTCACTAAGATCAAGCCCTTCATTAACTCAACTCAAATAATTATAAATTTGTTCTCAATCAGTAGGTGTTTGTCATGAAAGTACATATGCTCAAGCCTTGATCCAGGGCATGGATTCGCATCATGAATCATCTATTGATGGATCTTCTATTGATGGATCTTCTAATAGCCAGCATTGATCCCTCCTTCCAGACCATCTTTCCCAGTTGGTATCTCTAATATTAAAAACTAATTCTGCTCATTCTCTAGCTAGGTTTGATGCTATTACATCTTGTCTAATCTGTCATACATATCTTTGTCAGTAGTTGATAACAGACATAATAGATATTATTCAAATAGATACTACTACAATTACCATAAGCATTTCAATTAATGTAAATGCATCATTATTTTTGCTAAAAAACATAAGTTGTAAATATTTGTTATATAAAATATTAAACTGTATATTAATGATTTGAGCTATAAAATTCAAGTAAAAGAGAATTTTTTGTTGCCTTTTTTGTTTTGTTGATTATATAGTATATACCAAAATTTTATGCCTCTTTTTTTCCAAAAAAAATTTTTAATATAAAAGTTATAACTTTTGTAGTATAAGAAATTATGTAATAAATTAAAAAATAATATGCTGTTTGATCAAATCTATTTGTATGATAAAGATAGGGCTTTTAATGATATAATCAAGTTTTACAATAATAATTGATATTGTATAATAAATTTTTTGTATTTTTGAAATGTTATTTGACAAAAAATTTTAAAAAAGAATAAGTCATATATCCAAAAAAAATATTTGGAAGCCTTGAAACATTCCGATTTTTTGCTGCCTGACTGAATAGCGGTTAAGCTTTTTATGCAAAAACAGTTTTGTAGTGTAGTTCATAATCTTAACTGAACTGATTTTATACCTTACTTTTTTCAAAACTTAAATGATCTAGATGCTGATGTTTTTTTGTATTGAGCTGATAAAGATGTAATACCCAAGGCAAAAAATTTTTTGAAAGAAACATTTTGAATAAATGTTTTGCATTTTCAAGATTGATATTCTCAGATGAACTTATCTAACTTTTCCCAAAATAAAGGTAAAATGAAAGTATTATTAGTTGGAAGAGGGACCCCCCTTCAAGAAATTTGGATTTATGAAAATTTAGATTTTTTTAAGAAAAATTGATTTGTAGTGTTTGGAGTAGGCGGTCTATTTGATTTTTGGTGATGAAAGGAGAAAAGGTCTCCACTTTTTTTCAGAAAGCTTAAAATAGAATGGTTGTACAGACTTTTTACAAATCCAAAGAAAAATTGGAAAAAAGTCTACAACAGTTTGTTCTTAATTAAGTATTTAGTGAAATCACTAGATGACAAAACCCTTGAACAATTAAAATAAAATTTATCAGAATTTGCAGTAGCTAGTTTCTTACTTATCTTTCTTCTAAAGTTACATCTATATTCTTTTCTTCTCACTGGGAGAGTATTTTGAACTGTATAGTCTGTCAAGGTTTGTAAGCAAATAGGTGATATAAAAAAGTATTTCACATTCAAATTTCAACTCACTCAATTTCCAGTATTATATCGCCTGAACTTATTCAAGCTTTGTCAGCAGCTGAATTTGGAACTACATCTTGTATGTATACTCATTTACTTACAGGTAGATCTTTGTTCATTGCAATAGCATTGTTTAAATCCATATGCTGTACTCACAAAAAAGGTCTTTTTATATTTCATTCTTCTTTTACCATTTGTAGTGTAGAATCTACAAATTCCTGATTTATTGGTATGCTAAAGCCAATTCATTGTCATATAGCACTAATAGCAGTATTTATTCAAAAAACATTTCACCATATATCCATCAAAGGTCCTCAGCTGTTTCCAGGATTGATTGGGGCATCTGTTTGATATAATCATACATAAATGCTGTCTTGTGGTACATCTTCTAATTGTCTTCACTTTCAACTAATAATTCCAAATGATGCACTATCTTGAAATTCAGATAAAGCATTTCATATTGCAATTGCAAATTGTCATATTAATATTTCATAATCAAGTCATATTAAATCAACAGGTTTTAGATTACTTGGAGTATTTCAATTGTCATCTACTATTTTTAGTACTGCTATATCCAAAACTGGATCCATCCATATGTTTTTTACATCATAATCAAATCAATCCCTTGTAACTACAGTATAATCAGTTTGTCATCTTCTTGCTTCTTGGATAACATGCTTGTTTGTAATTACATATCATTTTTCACTTACCACTATTCAGCTACCTCCTCCAACTTCTTGTCTTTGTTTTTCCAAAGATCCTCCAAAAAAATCAAATGGATCTTGATAATAAACTTCTAACTCTTGAGTAATTACTATGCTCACCACTCATTGTCCTGTGTTTTGTATTGTGTTGATCAAAGTTTGTTGCAGATCATCCATGTCTTTGATATCTTCAATATCAAGTCAATCTGTTGTGGATGGTTCTTGTACTTGTGTTGTTTTGTAAATATCTCAAAAATCATAAAAATCTGCTAATAGATACACACCCCAAAAAGCTATATTTACTAATATAGATACTGTCAAAATTGTTAAAATAAGTTTTAATTTTGTCATTTCTGCTAGATTTTTTAAAATTTTTTAAATTA
>CAYMVT010000013.1:14878-18672 GCA_964394325.1 uncultured Candidatus Peribacteria bacterium
AAATTATTGTTCAGATACTATTATACTTTCTCCACTTGATATATCTACTGAAGAAAAATTCTTGTAATCTGGATAATTTTCTTTTAATAAGTGATATTTTTGTAGTTGTCATGTAATTTCTTCTGTGTTGTTGAAGTATATCATATTTCACTTGTTTGTTGTTATTTGTATCCTTCATCATCATGGAATATATTTTATTTTTTTTATATTTCAAGTTCAAATAATATCTTTTATTTCATTTATTTGGAAACTTAGCATGTTCGGAGGAACTTCAAAAAACATTCATTTAAGGCTTTCTAGGCTTGCTACATGGTCAGGTAAATATATAGGATTATTTCAAGTTCAAAGTTTGCTTCAAGAAGTAATTTCAAAAGATTCTCATCAATAATATCAAATTCTTTTTTTGTCTGACTCAAAAACAAACTGTGGCTCAAAAAAATCAATATCTATGCTTACTAATCAATTTCATTTTATTGACAAGAATATATCTTTTATTATTGGATGTTGTTTTTGTAAATCAGCAACTAATCAATTTCTATTTATATACTTAGAAGAAAAATAATTCTGTCCTAAGAGTTTTCATTGTAATGAGTTAAACAAAGAAAAGTAGGGATAGTTTTGCAAGTCTTCTTGATTGAAGCTGATTTCTTGGATAGTATAATTTGGATGAAATATCGTATAATTCAAGACGAAATATCATCATATTGTTGATAAAAAAACAACAAAAATAATGCTAAATTTGATTTTGTGCTTGTTAAACTTTTTTAGAAAATTTTTGTAGTACTTGGATAATAGCTGTTTGTGCCTTTTGTATCCTTTTTTGAATTTTAGAGACTTTCTCATGATTGGTAAAAATTAATATAGAAAATGATAAAATAACATTGTTAGCAATATTCATGTAATTATTCATCATGCAACTTCCAAAAAGGTATGTCACAATCTTTCTTTGAGCACTATGTACTTGTTGTCGCCAAACTCTAGTACACTACTTAGTTGTGAACTTATTGTGTTGAGATATTTTGCATGTTTTCAGGCTTCGTATCTAATATTCATACTATCATACCAAAACAAAATTGCGAAAGAAAAAGCTATAGCAAATTCTGCTGAATCTATACCAAAATGTAAAAACATTAATGTAGCAATGCTTGATGATACTCATCCGTGCACAGAAGGGAATCATCATGCTCTTCGTATGTTTGATATATATAATTTTTTTTCTTGAAAAAAATCTATTGTAATTTTTATTGCCTGTATTGTAACTCATACTATCAATGGAACCAAAAAATAATACATAATAGAAAAATTAAACAAATAAACTTTTTTAATTATTTTAATTTTGTGTAGTGTAAAAGGTTTTTAATAAAACCAAAGGGAGTGTTGGATGTTTTTTTTCAATGCACATTAAGTATACAATTAATATTATAATTTTAATATCAAAGATTTCAAGTAATTTACAGTTTATTTTAAATAGATTATGCTAACAACTTAATTGCACTAAAAAGCTGAAGAATATCATTTTTCCAAAAGATTTTTTATTATCTCATCAAGTATTTTTGGAGTGTTTTTTTCATTGTCGTGCAAAAGTATATTTAATCAGTTGTTTTTTTGAGCATCTATCTTTGAATTTATCCTTTCCATAATTTGTTTCTTGCTTGTTCATTTTGCACTCATTTTCCAGTCTTTTGTGTTTAAGTTCCACAAACAACTTACCATATCTTTTTGTTCAAGTATTTGTTGTGTGTGTTCGTTGCTGATTCAGTAAGTAGGCCTAAAAAGTCTTAGTGGATATTTTTCTCATAAATTTTTGTTTATAATTTCATTGGTAGAGGCAATTTCTTTGATAGTTTTTTCCTTGTTTGTTTCTATCAATGATGGATGTGAGTATGTGTGATTTCATATGATGTGTCATTTTTTTATTATCTTTTTTAACACATCAGGATTTTTTTTGACATTTTCTCATAGCAAGAAAAATATTCCTGTAATATCATGTTTTCATAATATTTGCAATATTTCTTTGGTTATGGTTTTGTGAGGTCAATCGTCAAAGGTTAGAACAAAATTTTTATCTGGAATATAGTTTTTTGTGCAATAATTTGCCATTTTTTCAATATTGTTTTTATTTTTTTGTATGTTTTGTGATATATAATAGTTGTTTTTAGTCTCTTGCCAGCCGGAAGAATTGTTTTCCAATATTTCATTTCAAAAAATAATAATTCAAAATAAGGAGACTGGTATGATAGAGGCTTTCAAAACTATTATTCATCTTTTCTTCATTATTTTGTAGTTTTATAATTTAGAGTTATCTGTATGTAATTAGTTTTTAGATAAAGAAATTTCGCAAAATTTCAAGTTATTTTGTACGGTATATTTATTATACACTGAAAAAATAGTAAAAATATATACTAAAAATCATAAAATCGCCAGATTATTTATTTCCAAAACAAAGTTTTCATGCTAATACAGTTTTTGAGTGGTTGTTTATGCTTTACAATAAATATCTTATATGTTGATTTTTTTGTTGTATTCTGACTTACAGGGGCAAATAAAATTGATTGAAAATGACAATAAAATGTTTACAATATATTTACTTTAATATACTTTACATATGAAAATATGGAAAAAGATACTGTTTTTTTGGCAATTAATTGAAATGGTGGTGCTCATTGAATAGATGTTGATGAGGAAACTCTTCCATCCGGCCAAGGAAGAATGCAGTTTTATGAAACATTATGAATAAGAGGTTGAGACGATGCCGATCCGTGAGCTTTTATTCAAGATATTTTTCAGTGAGCAACCATGTTTATATGAGTTTTTGTAACTATTGCCTTGATAGTATCTGGTTTGATGTTGATCTTTGCTTGATGAGATGAAAAAATGGCAGAAAAGTGAAAAACAGGAATTTATTATTCTATAATAGGTCTTTTGCTGGTAATATTTAGTTATGCAATAATTAGAGTTGTTCAGATAATATCTGCTTGATAATAAAATTCAATATAGAGGGTTCATTTTGGTTTACTAAGGGATAAAAAAAAGTTTAATAATTGCAAAAAATCTTGAAAAAAAATAAAGATTTATTATACTGCTTTCTAATATGATTTAATAAAAAGGGCCATAGCTCAGCTGGTAGAGCAGCGGTCTCCAAAGCCGCGGGTCGCGGGTTCAAATCCTGCTGGCCCTGTTTTTATTTCACACTGTCATATAGTATATTTTTGTCAATAAAGGGGTCAGTAGCTCAGCTGGCAGAGCAGGAGCCTCTTAAGCTCAAGGTCGAGGGTTCGAGTCCCTCCTGACCCATAGCATTTGAAGTTTGAATAATCCATAAAAGATTTTATAAATAGGAGTTTTGCAATATCCTGCTTTTAATTGTAAATATATATTTTGTAGCTAAAACAAGTTAAGGGTATATTGAAATTATTATTGTTTATTATAAAAATTGTCATAAAAACTATAAAAGGAGGTGTTCTATGAATAATGAGGTTTGTCCTGTGATTAAGATTAATTGTCAAGACTACGGGTCAGATGAATGTGAAAAATGTAAAGAAAGTCTGTTTTTTGAAGATGACAGTTTAGACTTATTTTGTGAGTTTTGTGGAGAGTTGCTTGAATATGATGATTTTCATAATTTGTTTTGTCCAGAGTGTTTTTGTGAATAACTTTTTGCAGGAGGTAGGTATTTTCTACCTCCTTTTTTAGTAGACAGAAAGCGAATAAAAAAAACTGTAATTAAATTATATAAATATCGTATAATAATGTATGATTTAATACCTAAAAAAATAAAATGAGAAAAATAGTTT
>CAYMVT010000014.1:0-18187 GCA_964394325.1 uncultured Candidatus Peribacteria bacterium
AAATTTTGATCAGATAAAGGAAGATTTTGATATAGATGCCAAGATAAGTTATGTTATGGATCAAAAATTTTCCAGTGATAAATCAGAGGATAATATTGAAAATCCTGATTATAATGATAAATGATATGAAGTAGGACTTATTAATTCTGCAGGTGCTGATAGTATGACCTTGTGAGAGTTATCTGTTCCTGATTCTATATCTGACATAACAAATGCACAATGATGATGAAGTTGAATTTATGATTGAGGTGGTGACGCCTATGATATGCAGGATAATATACAAAATATAATATCACAATCTCAAGCAGAACAAGAATGCAGCATACCTCCTGATTGAGCTGTTGATTTGTGGGATTGGCCTGATGCTTTTATATGTTGGCTAGAGGAAACAATTAGCAAACCCTTGGAAATTGAAATTGGTGCTTCCTGTTCTATGGGTTGAGAATTTGTACAACTTTGGGATGATAGTGATGAGAATTGAAGTTCTTGATCGTCATGACTTCCAGATTGAACTGAATTACCTGTAGAACCTAATTGAAGTTGGTGAAATGAAATAAACTCTGATCAACAAGACAATGAACAAGTTCAGGAAGATTTGAATGATGATGAACAACAGATATTTGAAAATCTTGAAAACAATGTTCAGATAAGTATCCAGCCAACTTCTACATTGTCACTGACAGAAATTGCTCCTGATGAAACTGAATATTATATCCAAATAGATTCTTTGCAAGATATCTGATCAGCTGAAGTAAATGTAAAACTACTCTGAGATAATTGTCTATCTTTTGATGGGGTTGGTAATATATGTGAAGTTGAAAACTTTCAAAATCTAGCAGAATGAAACTTTTATACTAATAGTTATGAAAACGATCTGCATGTGCAGTGAAATAATGCATGAACAGTTTTGTTGCAGTTTGAAATCTGTCAAAATTGAGTTTGTTATTATGAAAACAAAATAGTAAATGTTGCACCTTGAAATATTGATGATATACAAATAGACGCACCAACTGATGATGTGATAAAATGATGAAAACTACCTTTCCAAGTAAATGCTTATGATAGTTTTGGTAATGAATTGTGAAAGGTATTAGCTAATTATAATTTAAAAACTGATGTTTGATGATTTTTGCAATCTGATGAAATTTATCAGGAAGTTTCAATAAATGAGTTTGGAAATTATTATATGTACACATCTTCTCAAGTTTCAGACTGAGGTCCTGTCAATCTTGAAGTTTCACCAACCGAACAGTCACAAAATGTCTATTGAAATCTACCAACTACTGAAAAACAAATAAACTTGATTGATGCTGATGCAGTTTTGGATGATGATAATATTGAGTACGATTTGCCTAACGAATTAGATGAATTGTATGATAATGTTGATTGAGAATTGAAGGTAAATGAAGACCAATTATTAAATCAAACAATTACGATTCAGTGAGATCATGATATTTCTACTCCAGTTAGCATATTTACCGATAACTCAAAATTAATTCCTTGAAAGGTTGATGAAGATTGACAGTTCCAAAACAAAAACAATTTTGTGATGGAAGGTTGACAGCTGGATTTTTATCTTCATCCTTCTTTTGATGCTGGAGAGGATAAGTTAAGAATAGAAATTCCTTGATTGGATGAAATTACTGCTGATATCAAAGTAAATCCTTCAGAACTGAAGTCTTTGGAAATATCTCTTCAATCTTCTTCTTTGAATGCTTGAGATCAGAATTTGTGAACTGTATTTGGAAATGATATTTGGGGTAATAGGATAAAAGAATGACAAAGTATGGATGTTAAACTATATTGAAATGCTGAAATTAATTGAAACGAAGAATATTCCGTGGATATATGACAAGAATTTGAAATTCAAACCCTTGAGCCGGGTGGGAAGGTCTATATTACTGCCAAGATTCCTGGTAAAGAAATATGACAGGATTACATACCTGACTATGAAACATTTTTGATTGCTCAGCCTCTTTGGTGGGATGAGGATGGTAGAGATTTGAATGTGATGTATATGAATTTGTTTGGAGCTGATTGGTGAAATCAGTGGTGATATTTTTCCAGCAACGAAAAATTTGTTCAAGATATGATGACAAATTCTTCCAAAATGCTGACAACTACTACAAAATTGGTAGATCCTGATAGTATCAAAAAATTCAAATATATTCTTACACCTGATATGTCAATTCATAATATATGATGATATGATATTCAGTTAAATATTCAGTGAGGTAATATTACTGCAAACATAAAAAGAAGAAATTCAACTATAGGTGAAATAGATTTTTGAACTATAAATGATTACTCTATAAATGTAGATACAGATTGATTTACAACTTTTTGAGAGGATGGAATATACTACCAGCCAAATTCTACAGATTCCATGATTATTAGCAATACTTTACAAGACTGATTGTTAAAAATAAACGAAGAAAAAGTATTGGATTTTGATGATTGATTTATGCATGATGATTTGCAAATAGTTTTGTCAAATAATCTTGAAAATTGAAAGTCTTATTGGAATGTCAAATACAAAAATATTAATGCAGGAAAGATGTATTTTCATAAAGATTGACAAGATATGTCAAAAGATGATCTATCCGTACAAAAATGATGAATCAAAGAAGATATGTTTGTAGCTGGTAGTACCAACCAAAAATGATGAATATGAGTATATCAAGTTGATTCTAACTTTCCTAGTTCTTCCTCTTACAAAAGCATTGAGGATTCCCATGATGATAAGGAAAATATAGGTTTTAGAAATAATTTTGCCAATATTACAAGTTTTGCTAATTGAAATAATGTCTGAGATGCTACTAAACATTTTGCATCAGATTTTCTAATAAATTTTGGGGATCCTGTTCTTTCCAGGATAGACAAAAATGACACTATTGAAAATACATTGTATGATTGATGAATTGGTAAAAAGATTTTTTCTGAAAGTGATGAAAGTATATTTAAGGTTGAAGAAATGGATTTTGATAATTCTTGAAGGAAAGATTTGGTAGTTGCTTACAAAAACTGAACTATTAGATTATTAAAAAACTACTGATGAGATGACCCATTCGTAGATATGGGAGATTTGATGGTTGTAGCTGATGGTGTCAAGGA
The DNA here is from genome assembly GCA_964394325.1 of uncultured Candidatus Peribacteria bacterium. Lineage (GTDB taxonomy): Bacteria > Patescibacteriota > Gracilibacteria > Absconditabacterales > Absconditicoccaceae > CAYMVT01. Next base: position 3,115 of record CAYMVT010000014.1, read on the forward strand.
TGTTTATGCTTGAGATGCTAATTGAAACGGTTTTTGAGATTTGGTAGTTCATACTAATAAAGATAGGCTTATGATTTATGAAAATAATGGTTGAGAATTTGATGTAAATTGAATGCCTGTATGTTTGAATGTCCCATGAGGTCCTCAAGACCTATCCAAAGTCCATCAGTTGTTTGTAAAAGATGTAAATAACGATGAAACCTTGGATATTATTACAAATGATAAATCTGGTGATATCAAAGTTTTTTATGATTGATACATTAGCGAAGATCCTTATCAATGTCATGATGGCTGGGATTGAGATCTTGATGAAGTTTTGGTGGAAAGTTATTGATTACAGCTACCTGATGAAAAAGTATACGATGATTCTTTGGTGCATTGGGAAGGTTTGGAAATTGATGAAGAGAGTATGGAGATAGATCCTGAATCTGTCCCACAAAGCCAGTTGGATGATGATTTTGATGTAGATGATATGTTTGAAGAGTGATTGCTTGATGCTATCAAATATCAGGCATTGAGTAATGATTTTGTTCCTATATATTATTCTAACTGGCAACAAGATCATGTTCCTTATTCTAAAATTTCTTATACATGAATTGATCCTGAAGATCCTGTCCAAATCTACAAAAATTTTGAAAATTTATCATGATGAGACTGAGACCTTCAAATATGAGATACTATCGAAGTCCAAGTTAATATTTCAGCTAATCAGAGTACAAAATTGACTTATTTGGAAGATCTCAAATGACCTTGGCAAATTCCAAGGGATGTAGATAATTCAATTGTATGATTTGAAAATATTGGGCTTGATTCAGATGCTGTGATTAGTTGGAATGAAGCTAGTCCTTATCAATTCAAAATAGACGATATTGTTTTAAATGAGTCAGATAATATCAGCTTATCATATCCTGTAAAATATATGTGAGCTGGAATTGTTGATATTCAAGTTGAGGATGTCAATGATAATGATTTTCAAGATATTAAGGCACTACCTACTAACTGATGCATCAAATGATATGATCTGTTTGAAAATCAATCAGGGAAAGATTTCAACAAGGAGTTTGTAAATTTACAGGAAAAGCTTGATGAACGGATCGAAGAACAACAAGAAATACAACAAAAAGCTATGGAAGAAATGCAGCAACAAATGGAAGAAGTTAAGGAATCATGAGATTTGAATAATTTTGATTATGTTGAATATTCTGAACAATTTAGCAGTAGTGATTTTGTCTGAAAAGATGGTCAGATCAATTTTGATCTTTTTGACTGATCTTTGGCGGATCATTTCAGTGAGTATGAAACAATAGTGGATTGATTGTGTTGAGGTTATAAATTTTCTGACAATGACTGTGGCTTAAATATTCCTATGAATAGATCTTTTTTGACTCCTGGTTATTATCAAAGCTTCAAATGTGAAGCAAGCTGGGATGACTGAAGACCTTTTTTCCGGTTTCCTGGGACAAGATGGCAAAGCTGTAGTAGTTGACCATGTTGTACAGCTATTCCTATGCCGATGCAAAATAGAGTTCCTTGAACAGACAACCCAAATGCTGGTGGTACATCTCCTTGTCCTGGTGTTTATCCCTCTCAAGTTAGACTGTATGCTGGGCCTACCTTGACAGCTAGTGCTTGATTTGCAGCATGTTTTGGAACTTATGATGCTGGGACAAGTATTCCTAATCCTATTGGTAATGTAGCAGGTAATTGTGTTGTGATTGCTGCTGATTTGCCTTTAGATTGTGATGATGAGGATGATAATTGAGATTGAGTGGGGGATCCTTGAGATTGATTTGAATTTGCTGATTACATAATTCAGGATTGGCAGAAAGACTTATCAGATATAGGTGAGTGTGTCTCTGATCCGATAGATGTTTGAAGACAGAGGTCAAGTTTGACAAGAGAACCAGTTCCTGGTGATTTATCAGGAGAATATCTTTGAGGGTTGGTTGATTTTCAGACATCTCCTACAAATTTGAGTGTAGATGAAATGTGAGATATGGTATGACTAGATTCTACTGAAGTTAAATGAAAAGGAGGGTTTGAACTTAATATTGAATGATGAGATGTTTGATGACTTATAGAATGTATAATAGAAAATTGGATAGACAAACAGATAAGGTATATTATAAATAACCTTACAAGAATGACTATGTACATATACTTGCCTGATTTAAGCAATGTTACAGAATGATTTGAAAAAATTAATATACAGCATTTCAAGAACACTTTGAACGATTTAAATTCTAGACTTGATTCTTTGGACTATCCAGGTGATGACCCTGAACCTTTGGATTATGTTCCATCTCAAGAAGTTTATAGGAATATGTCAGATAGAGCAAGCAATCCTTTTAATGCAATATCAAAATTATTCCAAGATGTTCCTTTGATTAATGTTCAAACAAGAAATATTTCTATACAAGTTCCTATGGCTTCCTCTGAAGAGATAGAAAGATATGTAATGTTTTTGAAATGATGGTTGGATAGGAATGAAGCTATAGTTGAAGAATGGAAAAATATTGAAGATAATGTGTCTGTTGCCGTTCAAGCTGAATGATTAATAAATTCGGTTGAACAAAATATTGATACTTTGCAAGAATACAAAGAGTTTCCTTTGGAATTGTATGATTATATTCATTTGGTTGATAGATACCTTACTGAACTTAGTTGTATAATAGAGACTTTTTTGGATTCTATAATTAGTTGGCTTGAACAAAATGCTTCAAGGTTTGAAAATTGGGTGGATTTTATAATATTGATGATTGGTGTACTAGAAACTCGACAAATTTTAATAGATTTTTCAGTAAACTGGAGACAAAAATGTGCTCAGTGTAGAGTAGATACGTACGATTTCTATTCATGTCAGATGGATATTATGTGTATTGATTTACCTGTCTTGCCTATTCCTCCTTTTAGATTGCCAAACATTATCTTAGATTTTTCTCATATTGATCTGTGAGTTGATGTGGTTTTACCTGAGTTCAATTTTAAACCTATTAGACTTCCAATGCCTGATCTCCCTGATATACCAAGGCCTCCAAGAGCAGATATAGACATTATTTTACCTGAAATTCCACAACTACCACCACCTCCTGAATTACCTGAGATACCTTCCTTTTTACCTACAATTGAGTTGGATTTGCCTATGTTACCACCTTCTCCAAAGGTTCCTGATATTTTACCTCAAATTGAAGTTGTAGTAGAGATAGCAGAATTTATTTGAGAGCTTTTGTGTATTATCAAAGAATGAATAGGAATGGTAGCAGAATGGAATGTAAAAACTAGAATAGAACAACTTACTCAAAGAACTGATAGAGTAGGAGGCTGGGATGACTTGAAACTAACTTTCCCTGATCCTCCTTTGAAATGATTTGATATTAGGTTGGATAGTTTTGTTCAATTACAGTTTGAGTTTGATCAAATTTATGAATTTACAAAGTCGTTAGCTGATAGTATTAACGATGTAACTAACGTTATTTCAGATTGAGTCCAAAGCACCAAAATTGAATTTGAATGATTTGATGATTTCCCTGATTATTCAGGTGAAATAGATCTATGAGCTTTCAATCATATTTGAACCTGACAAAATAAAGATAATTTATTCGGTTTTGATTCTTCAAATTATGATTGAGTAATTCCATACCAAAAGGCATTTTCTTCTTTGAGAAGTTGACTTATACATTTTTATGAAAGTTGACTTGATCCTTCTACAACTTGACAAGCAAGAGATTTGGTATGATTTTTGGACAAAGATCCACAAGTAGAAATCAATTATGAATGATTTGATAAAATACAACAAAATTTTGATGAAATTATAAAAAAAGAAAAACAAGATATTTCTGATTTAGCAGATGAGGTAAAGGATTGGGAAAGTTTTCAAAATTCCTTGAGTGATGATATGCTGATTCAAAATAATTCAAAAAGAGACTTTTATCTTGGTACTAATTTTTTTGATTGAGATGATGACATTATAGACAAAATAGATTCTCAATCACATCCATATTCTGATTATTTGGATTTGAATCAAGAGATTGTATGATGACTTCAAGAAGCTTTGGATAATAATGATGCTAATGATTTGAATATGAGTTCTTTGAATCATAACAAGAGTCAAAATTATCTTGATAATTTATCTGAACAAATAAAACAAGTAAGACCATATTTTGGAGATTATCCACAAGATGATTGAATAGCATTTTCAAGTTCTCCTGGAAGTAGTTGATCTGCGAATTGAACATCGGTGGGTAATGCTGGATTTGAAGAAGTTGATCCATCAGCTTATATTAAATGATTTTTTGTTGAATGAGATGATGAAAGATTCCATAACGTTACTAAGTGGGGTGATAAGTGAGATCAAATTTATAAAAACGGAAATTACAATTTTGTGGATATAAATTCAAATGATAAAGAGGATATCATACTTTGGGATGATAGTAATATTTATATAAAATATGCAGAACAAGAACAGTTTCATGATGAAGGAGATCCTGATTATAACAACTCATTGTATGAATTGTCTTCTTGATGATTTTCTCAGCCTTCAGATATTGATAACTTAACTGACGAGGATGGGTATCGTGCGAGTAATTGATATAAGTTCAAAATCTGGTCTGATGATTATGCAGTAAATAACTTTGAAAGAAGTGGACAAACTTTTGAAAATATAAGTTTTAATTGGGATTGACATTCAAATGCTGATGGATACTTAATAAAGCTTACTCAAAGATCTGACCTATTTCATGAAAAATATTGATTTGATTCTGGTACACTTTTTGACAAAAAATATGTTTTGGTTGCTTCTAATGATGTAGATTTGCAATATGCTAGTATCAAGGACAAGTCAGATTTGGATGGTTGAACAGTTCAGCAATATGTTGATGATTGACAGATTCATCATATATCTCAAATGAGTATGAACAAAGATAATTTTTCTCTTACTCTAACTGATCTTGATGAAAGATGGAAGTATTCCAAGATAATACCATTACAATCTGAATGACCTCCTGATAGTTTTCAGTATCAAAAAATTTGACCTTGGAGTAACCAAGAAGTTGGTGGAATTCAAGACTGGGCTGATAATTTAGCACCACACATAACTGTTGAAATGATTAGAGATAAAACAAGTGAGACAGCTTCTCAGTGACAAAATTTGAAAGGATTTATTAATACAAAGTATAATTTAGTTTTTGATTGGGAAGATGACTGAGAAATTGTTGATATGAGTATATGAAAGTGATCAGACAGTTTTGATTCTACATCTATTTGAGATTGAAATTATTTTGGTGAGGAAGTTATTTTTGACGAAGAAAATGATATAATCATTATTGAATGATTGTTCATACCTGAAGAAAAAGAATTTAAGTATCAATTAATGGCAGAAGATCATGCAGGTAATGTATCTAATCAGCAAATAAAGGTGGATATATCAGTTCCTAATGTAAATATAGAAAATGTTTCTTCTGACTGAATTGGAAGCAAGATACATTGATCGTTGTCTGACAGTATTGATGAGTGATCTTTGAAATTTGAAGTAAATAGGAAATGAAAATGGGAAGAGTTGGAATGAATTTATCCTGATACTCCGGTAAGTAAATATGATTTACATGATGATTGAAAATCTTTCCTATGACAAATATTTGAACAATCTGATGATATATGACTTTATGATAACGAACAAAAAATATGAAAGGTAAACCAAAATACTACTCAGATAAGTATTGATGAAGACTATCAAGATGATTACCAAGTATGAGTACATTTTGAACAGCAAGTTCCTATCATATATATTAGAACAGATTCTGAAAGAATATTTGAAATTCAGCTACAAATTGAATCTATTGATGATATTGCTATATCTTCTGGTTTGTATGAAGACAAGGATATAAATAATAATGTTGGATGTATTTACAGTGATAATGATGCGGACTGTGTGTTGTTTTACAATGAAGATTGAAACATACTTGTCCCTCAAGAGCACTCTTCTTTTATTAAATGAAAATATGATTTTGACGAAAATACTGGACAAATTGAATATGATATTTATAATTGAAGTGATGAAAATATTTGAAAAATTAAATTTACTCCAAAATGATTTAATAAATAAAACCAAAAAATGAAATTATTCAAAAAAATCTTATTTGTTGGAATTGCTTTGATGTCTTTTTCTATAGGATATTCTTGAAATCAAATACCTTATGATTGTTCTGTTGCTGATCAAGATAAGGATAATTTTTTGGAGAGGTTTTCTGATATAGATAATGAAATATTACAAGAAGATGAGATATCTTTGGCTTATGATCATTTGGAGTCTTACTGTTGTGAAGAGGATATATTATGAGATGATTGTAATCTTTTGCCTCCTGAATATCCCGAAAGTCCTTATTTTTATGATCATATTGTGGATATAGGTTTTAGAAAACTTGATTGAAATGAAGAACTTTTGTATTCCCAAATTTCTTCGCATGAAGATGGAATTCAGCGAAGGGAAAAAATTAATGAATTAGCAGAACAAAAAGATACTGTAGCACCTTGAATTATTTATAATACATTTAGACAGCATTGGAATATATGAGGTGGATGATGACTTTATAGAAAGTATCAATTAGTTTGTATTGAAGCTGAAAAAATTCAAAGGAAAATCTTTAGTATAGTAAGTGATGATGCTTCAATATATCAATTAACTAATGCATGTATGGATCTGGTTCAAGATCGTGTAAATAGAGAAATTACTTATGTAAGGTCATTATACACTAGTAGATGAGATGATTTGATGCAAACGAATTTGAGAAATTATCTTGATAAATATTTTGCAAGAAATAGAGCAATTGACTTTTTGGAAAAAATGGTATATTTTGAGGCATTGCTTATGCAAGTAACAAAAAAAGTTAATGAATGAACTCCGCAGTGTTCTCCATGATAGACTTACTATTTACAAAATAAAAATAAAAAGATGAAAAAATTTTCTGTGATATTGATTTGTTTTGTACTTTTGATTGATGGCAATCTTGCATATGCTTGACAAGCTTGTTATTCTACTCCTTCACAAATACAGGATTATACGCAATCCATGTATACTATAATTAATCAAATACCTACTAGAACTATTCAGGAACAACAAGTTGGTTGAAATGCTGTAACTCGCTTTGGAGAACAGGCTTTAGATGCTAGTAATCAACTAATGCAAGGTACATATGTATGAGCAAGGATTATGAAAAAAATAAGTATGGATATGGTTTGATGAGATGCATTTGCAAATATGAAAATGGCATTTAACTCTGATGCAGCTATTAGGGACTGGAATCAGTTAATAAATTTGGAAAGATATATAACAGATCAAGCTTTGAAGGTATGATATGCTTGAGTTTTGAATATACCTGTATCAGAATCACAAGTAGATGGCTTAAAAAATAATTTTGATTCAATTCCAATAATAGAAAAAACTTCATGATGGGAAGATAGGCCAACATATTGAGACCTTTTGGAATTTGTTTGGAAATTAAACACTTTCTACAAAGAAATATATTTGAATGCTGTATGAACTAATGTCAAAGACCGTACATTGGAAGAAGCAGCTCAAGCATTATTTAGTAAAACTACTTTAAAAGTCTCTTCCATTAATAACTCAGATTATAATGAATTGAAAGAAGCATACGAATGAGCTACTGGTTATGATAATGTCTGTCAAGATTCATATTCTGAAGAATTTTTGGAAAATGTTGAATCAATTACTGAAAGTGCAGCTTTTAGATGATGAAATGCCTTGGAAAGATTTTCTGATGCTTGGAACTTATTAAAGCAAACACTAAATGATGTTTCTCCTTCCTGAGAAGTTAGTCAAGAATATGAAGATAGAAAAGAAGATTTGCTAAGGAGACACTATTGAACCAGTTTGGCAGATGATTTGATGACTTATACTTGAACTTGGTGAGTTGGTATGATGAGAGATAGTATCAAAGATAATGTAATAGATCCTTTACATCAATTACCTACAAGAATTGATGAAATATCAACAACTACAGCAATATGAGAAGAAAAAATTGATGAAGAGCAAAGAGAGTCTATACAAAGACAACATTGACAAACTATACAAAGGCAGGCATTCCAAAAAGATATGGAAAATACATTTAATTCTGTGCTTGATATGCAGCAAGAGCAGTTTGCTGATTCTACACTCCAAGATCCAAGATGAATTACACAAAAGATTCCTACTTTGAGTCAAAAAGTTTATCAATGAGTAAATATAATAGGTAGTAGACAAGATTCGGATACAATAATATATAATCTGGGTAATGCTTGCCAGCATCAATGTCAAAATCATTGAGATCCTTATGATGATTGTTGGTATGAATAAGTTTGTATTTAGAGGCTACTTAAAAAATGGTCAATTTAGCCTCTAAATTAATCAAAAGGAAAAGTCCCATGTTCTTTAAATATAGTTGTTTGTTGTGTTTTCGTTTTTTTAGAGGCTGCTTTTCGCCAAGCGAAACATCAAAAAGATTAAAGTTCCGTAATGTAGTCTTTTTTTGCTTCTTTCTGAGAAAAGCGAAAAGGTTGAAAGATAAAACTGCCCACACATGTGTTTTTTGTTTCTTTTTCTAAAAGAAATGTCTACGTGCCTAGAAACAATATCAAATATTCACACTAAATTATTTAAAAAAAGCACCTTGTTTTAAAAAATTACTTTACAAAAAATGATCAGTTATAATCTTATAAAAAAACATAAATTTAAATTCTGATTTTTGAGTTTGATATTTTTGGTTATATCTTTTTTGTTTTTTTTCAATACTAATTTTAAAAGTTCTAATATAGTAGAAGCTACTGCCTGACAGGATTCTGCTATGAAACCAAATGATTGGATGACAATGCTTAATAAAAAATTAGTTGATAAAAATATATCTTCAAGGAGGTCTTTAATAAGAAATTATTGTGATAGCATATTTTCCGATGAATTAAAAGACTGATTTCAAAATATGACTTTTTATTATTCACCTGATAAGTCTTTATTTTTGCATTCTCTGTGTTCTAATTTAGAAGATTTTGATGAAGATAACTTTGATGATCAAATACTTGAATATATAAATGATAACTACTTTGATCAAATTATAGATCCTGAAAGTGATTGTGATTTCTGAACTGATATGAATGGCTGTAATTTCGCATATTTACTACCAACATTATTTAGTAGGATAGTAGATGAATATACAAATATTAAATTGGCTGGGATTTATTGACTGTCAAATATGGACGATATAAAAAAATCTATAGAAAATTTCTCTAATACATATTTTGGCAAGCCAGAGGATGTTGGCTGTGATTGAAAAATTTATCTTTATCATGAGCCAGTGCAAGATAAAAATACCAAACACTGTCAGCATCCTAATACTTATGAATATTTTGCCACATACTTGCAGGAGATTATTCAGCTAGTTGTAAATTCAGCAATTTTGAATGCTAATGAAATACTACAATGACAGGTTCCTGATGAAGAATGTCAAATGACAAAGGATACAGATATTATAAAATGCTCTATGATGAGTAATGACTATCATTGGGAAAATCTCAAAAATTTATTGCTGAATGAAACTATGTTTTATAATTTATTTATTACATATTTTGTACAAAGTTCTGATAATATATCTTTGACTCAATTTGAAACTACTTCAGGAGTATCTAGTAAGTCACAAGAGTTGTCTGCTGAAGTGCAAGCACTTCAAAGAGAAACGATCACTTCTCAAAAAGCAATAGATCTGACTTGGGATAATTTGCAAAATGTATATTGAACTTTCCCTATTCATATTTGATTGATGGCTTATAGAGAAGATTTGATAAACTTCAGAGATGAGTTTGCAAAAATATATACTCCTGTATATCAAATGTACTTTAGATTTAGGAATGTGCAAGACACCAGAAGATAAAAACAATTTATTTTTTTAGTTAAAATATTAATATGAAGTATATTACAAAAATTTGGATTTTAATGCTGTTTTTGTCGCCTTGATTTGTTTTTTCTTTTTCTTTGGAACAACATTTTTTGTCCGAAACTCAGGATTTTAAAAAAGATGATTTGCTTGAAGATTATTCAGAAAGTTCTATTGGTTGAAATATATACTCTCAGGCACATAAATTAACACAACAAACTGAGCAGTTTGCTGAAAGAGAAGGTTTTGAATATACTTCAAATTATTTTAATGATTTTTTTGATTGTAATATAAAACAGGAAGATATTTATAATATTTATGCTGTTTCAAATCCTTCTTTTGTCTATATTCAATCTGGATTGAGCTGAAAAGAACAGGTAGACAGAGAAAGACAAAATTTCATTGATTCTTGTAAGAATGTAGTTGCTTGTCTTGGTGATGAAAAAATTGAAGATATTGATTGATACAATCAATCTACCAGAAATTTGTGTATGCAAACAGTAGGGAATATTATGAATAAAGCACAAAAAAGTATATATGCAGATCAAACTCATGAATTTGAAAATATTTGAGACGAGAGGTTTATGGATGGTAGTTTGGATACTTCTCCTTATGATTTGCTAATAGATGTTCAAAATATTTGAGATGTTTTGTTTGAAGACAATGCTGATCCTCAAGATATAAGTTTTTTCCTTGGTGGTGATTCATGAGCAACAGGTTGATGAGGTTGAAATTGAGATAATGATAATTGATGAAATGGCGGGGATAATGATAATTGAGACAACTGAGATAATGGAGATGATGACGATAATTGAACTAACTGATGAAATTGAAATTGAGATAATGATAATTGATGAAATGGTGGGGATGATGATAATTGAGACAACTGAGATAATGGAGATGATGACGATAATTGAACTAATTGATGAAATTGAGATGATAATTGATGACCATTTGGTAGTGATTGAGATAATATTATCCAAAATTTCGTATGTGATGAATCTTGACAAATTATAGATCCTGATCAACAGCTTGAATGGGATAATGAACAAGCACAACAACAATCAGATGATATTTCAGATGATTGAGAATCTGTAGTAGAAATGCTTCCTGAGTCTGTCCCTACTGATGATTTGGATGGTGGTGCTGCAGGTATATCTTCAGCTTTGGGTAATGTTTGAGATGATTTATTTGATGAGGATATAGAGGATGTTGATTATGATTCCTTTGTTGGGGAGTTGGGTGGCATGTGATTTACAGATTGTATGAATGTTTGAGATCCAGATGATATATTTTGGATGAGAATATGTTTGTTGTATTCCGAAACAAAATGAATTGTAGATCAAAGGACTATAGATGCTACTGAAAGCGCAATGGATGAAATTAATAATGTGCTTTTGAATTTGAAAAGAAGCTGATCTATTATGAAACACAAAAAAACTGATGAAATGTGGGAAATTTGACTTCAAGATATAGATTTTGGAAAGATTTTTTCTTTTGATATAGTGTTGAAACAAAAGCCTGTTTTTCCTTGACAGGGGACTTACAAAGATGAAGCTAGGATAGCTATAATAAAAGAACAAAACAAATCTTATCAAAAAAATATATTGCAAATGAATGAAAGTTTGGATTTAAAAGAAGAAAAAAATAAATATATGCTTAGATGAAATCCTGAAAGAATGGAAGCTGCCAAATCTCCTTCAGGTAGTGCTGCAACTAGAAGACAAAATATTGAGTATGCTTTGGAAAGAAAATCTCAATTGGATGTTGATTATGAACAGATTCCGGAGAATTTACAATCATCTAATACCTATAAATCTATGGATATGTTCCATTCTTTTATAGAATTTAATGAAGATTTTTTTGAACAGCTTAATTCAACACTTTCTTCTATTGAAGATATTTCTAGATGATTTAAAGAAAGAGTAGTGAGTGGGGGAGGGTAAGTCGTAGGATATTGTAATAATAATCAAAAGCAAATTACAATAAAATGGAAAATTTCTTTATAACTTAGAACTGATTCAAAGATGTTTGTTTCTTCTAAAAGATAATTTCTTAAATATAGCTGTTTAAGTTGCTATAATTTTTTATGTTTTCTAAAATTTTACAAGAATATAGAGACATAGATTTTAATACAGATATCGATTTTAATTTTTTTCCCAAACTTTAAAAATTTTCCCAAAATGCAAACTAATATAAAATAGCTACAAAATAAGTAGAATTTATTGTCTAATTTTATTTAGGTGTAGAAAATAATCAAAAAACCTTGAAATATACTAAAATATAAATATTAAATAACTCATTAAGAAAAATTTTTATTAGTTTAAAAAAGAGCCATGATAATAAAACAATCAAGTAGTTCAAAAATTAGCAATACACTTGTGATTTTGCCCAAATGACATATCAAATTTGATAACAAAAATCATAAAGAGTTTTTCCAAAATCATATGAAATTGAAAAAGTGACAAAAATATGTTGTTTCCCATATTACTGAATTAAAAAATAAAAAACTTTATTATACTATATTTGTAAAGTTAAATAATCTGAAGTGATTTAACGAAAATATTGAAGATATAGTTGCAAGTGTCTGAGATGAGATAAAATCAATAAATAAAAACTTTTTGATAGATTTGAATAAGACTGATTTGAATAATGTTGATAAAAACTTATTTCAAGAATTACTAACTATCAAGCTATATCATTATGATAAATTCAAATCAGAATCAGATAGCCCACAACAACTTGTTTTCAAAAATAAGCACTATTCAAAACATAAATTTGAAAACTTTGTAGACAGTATCAATTCTGTAAGAGATTTGGTAAATACTCCTGCAAATGAATTAAATCCACAGATTTTCCAAGATTATATAAAAAAAGAAGTAAAATCTATCAAAAATCTTTCTATACAAATAATAGATTCAAACAAGCTGAAAGAACTTGGTCTTAATTGAATTTATCAAGTTGGTAAGTGATCAGATGTACCACCTAGACTGATAATCTTGAAATATCAGCCCAACAAAAAACAAGGATTCAAATTTTGATTAGTTTGAAAGTGAGTGTGTTTTGATACTGGTGGGTATAACATCAAACCTACCGGATTTATGGAAGATATGAAAATCGATATGTGATGAGCTTGAACAGTATTTGGTGTATGAAAATATTTGGCAAAAATTGGCTATCAGGATAATTTTGTTGTTGCTATGCCTTTGGTAGAAAATATGATTTCAAGCAAGGCTTACAAACCTTGAGATATCATAAAAATGTATAATTGAAAAACTGTGGAAGTATGAAATACTGATGCAGAATGAAGACTGACATTAGCAGACTCTCTTGCATATATACAAGATAATTTTAAACCAAAATATATGATTGATATTGCTACATTAACATGAGCTCAGCTTATTGCTTTGTGAAACAAAATTTGAGCTATAATAGGGAATAATCTACAATTAAATAAAAAACTTCAAAAAATAAGTTGGAATATAAAAGAAAGATTTTGGGAACTACCTTTATACAAACCTTATTTCAAATCCAACAAAAGTTTTGCAGCAGATATGAATAGTATTCCTAGTTTTGGGAAGGCAGGACCTGGTACAATAAGTGCTTGACTGTTATTATCTGAATTTGTAGAAAATAAAAATTGGGTTCATCTGGATATAGCCTGACCTGTAGGCATATTCAGTGGTTCAGATCCATTATGGTGAGAATGAGCAAGTGGCTTTGGATTTAGAGCTTTGATAAACTTTATTAATAGTGTGCAAGACTAAAAATAATATTTAGCACCAAAATATTCTATGTGCTACTTGCTCTTGAAATTGAAAAAAAAATTTGTATATATAGTGTACACTGAAAAAATATCAAAAATGCACACTATATTATAAAATGTAAAAGTTCTTTACCCTGTGGAATATTTAAATGTTCTTCATCTAATTCCACAGGGCGAGTTCTGAGAGTGCAGTTGTTTCTTATACTTTAGTTTTTTTAGTGGCTGCTGGCACTGCACAAAAATATGGAAATTAAGACTTTTTCAGCAGACACTATATATAGTGTACACAGAAGAAATATTAAAAATGTACATTAAAATAAACTGTATAAAAGTAATATTTTGGTGTGTTTGCAAAGTATTGTTCTTGGCAAATTTAGAAAAAGTTTTGCAAAAAGAGGAATTTACAAATAAAAATAGGTGAGTATATTGTATTTTTTGTTTCTTTTTTGCTAAAAAAGAAAAGTTGCTTTTCAGTAAACACTATATATGCTGTATAATTTAGATTTTTAATAAGTATAGCAAAATGACACATAAATGTAGCTGCAAGAAAAATGAAGAAAACAAAAAACACAATAATTGTTGTGAAAGTGACGATGCTCAAAAAGAGCAAGAATCATTAAAAAAACAAAAAAAGGATGATAAATCCATACTACAAAAAAAATTAAAAGAAACTGAAAAAGAATTGGAAAAATACAAGCAGATAGCTTCTAATACTCAAAATCAATATGTAACACTAAAAAGAGATTTTGATGCATATATAAAAAGAACCGATGATGCCAAAAAGAGACAAGAATGAGATATGCTAATAGAAACTGCCAAAAAATTTATCCCTTTTGTAGAAGAATTGAGGAAAACTATTGAAAACATCCCAGAGGATATGCAAGACAACTGACGAGTCAAATGAGTAGAATTATTGTATCAAAATTGCCTAAAAAATCTGGAAAAAATGAATATTTATCAAGTAAACAGTATTTGAAAACCTTTGGATGAAAATTATCATGAACCTATCTGAGGGAAGCAAGATTCACAAAATTCAGGTAATATTGTTGATGAAATGGAAAAATTATATATTTACAGAGACTGACAATCTGAAGAAGTTATTCAGCCTGCAAAAGTAATAGTAGCAACATAGTTAAATAGTTCCCATAGTAAAAATCAAGAGAAATTTTAATAAAAATTATATTCAGTGTTATTCCAAGATATTACTCATTAGGTCTCAATTATCTTTTTTTCACACTGCATGTCATACAGATTTTCATCTTTTATTTTTACTTGATGGGAATTTTTCTTTCATTCTTATTGTGAACTTTCAAATCGTTGTGTAATAATATTTTTTTCTGGAGAATCAAGACGAATGGGGAACGTTTTTTGAGAGGAATAAATAAGAGGTTGA